>JBAQSX010000038.1:0-49632 GCA_049296695.1 Methylococcaceae bacterium
GGCGACAAAGGTAAAGATGTTTTTGTATTTGATACTGATTTAGCAACAACTGGCATTGATAAAATTGTCGATTTTAAAGTTGTTGATGACACGCTTAAATTAGAAAATGCAGTTTTTACGCAATTAACAAAAACAGGGGGGTTAAACGTTGCTAATTTTGTTATTGGTAATACGGCAAACGATGTGAACGATTTTGTTATTTATAATAAAACCAGCGGCGCGTTATTTTATGATGCTGATGGTAATGGTGCTAATAATCCCGTGCAAATTGCAACCTTAGGTTTAAACTTAGCATTAACGAATAACGATTTTGTGGTGATTTAATTATCAAAATAATAAGGGCGTAAAGTTAATAATAACTCACGCCCTTATTATTATAGTTGTCTGAATGAAGATAATGAAGATAGAAAGATAGAATAAACAATCTTATAATCTTTACATCTCAATCATCTTCATTCAGACATCGATATATTAGCGTTTCAATCGATATAACGCCGATATATCTTCATCACCAAAACCTTGCGCCATTAATTGCCCATAAGCATCAACAGTCATATCAACTAATGGTACAGGCGTATTGGATTGCTCCGCCATAGTTTGACAGATTTTTAAATCTTTATGATGCAAAGCTAATTTAAAACCTGCTTTAAAACTATCTTGGGTCATCGTTAAACCGCGATGTTGTAAAAACCAATTACCCGACGCGCCACCGCTCACCACTTCAATGACTTTTTCCAGTGGCAAACCTTGCGCCCCAGCAAACGCTAATGCCTCAGTGACCGCTTGATTAATACCCGCACCCATAATTTGATTAACCGCTTTTGTCGCTTGCCCAGAGCCTGTGCCACCCATTAACACCACGCGACTGCTCATACTGTTTAAAATCGATAGCACCCGCGCCAGCACCTGCTCATCACCGCCGACCATCATGGCGAGTGTGCCGTTTTTCGCGCCTTCCACGCCGCCTGAGACGGGCGCGTCTAAAAAGTCAGCCTGTTTTTGGACTAAGATTGCCGCCGCTTGTTTGGCAGTGTCACTGCTCACGGTAGACATATCTATAACCACGCTACCCGCTTTTATGGTGCTGGCAATGGCATTCACTACCGCTAAGACATCGTTATCAGCAGACACGCAGATTAAAATGACATCAACTGCCTGCGCTAATTCTTCAGGACTCGCATAAGCGGTAACGTTTAATTCTTGAGCAAGCTCTTGGGCTTTGCTTGCGGTGCGATTGTATAACGCGCTTAAATAACCCGCTTTAGCAAGATTTCGCGCCATACCCACGCCCATTGCCCCTAAACCAATTAGTCCGACTTTCATTTTATTTATCCTCCATTCATACTGTATTAAATGTTTAAACCATAACACCACCGTCATGATAATCATAAAACCTATTTTAGAATCCTTATTAACTAAACAAGATTTAAGCCGCGAAACCATGCGCGAATTAATGCGCTCAGTAATGACAGGGCAAGTCAGTGACGCGCAATTAGCAGCGTTATTAATTGCCTTGCGCCTCAAAGGTGAAAGCGTTGATGAAATTACCGCCGCCGTGGAAGTTATGCGCGAATTAGTCACGCCATTACCGATTACAGGCGCGTCTTTAATCGATACTTGCGGCACTGGCGGGGACGGCGCGAATACGTTTAATATCTCCACGACTTGCGCGTTTGTGGTGGCGGCAGCTGGTGGACGGGTGGCAAAACACGGTAATCGCTCAGTGTCAAGTCGTTGCGGTAGTGCCGATGTGTTAGAAGCGGCTGGCGTTAATCTCAATCTTAGCCCTGAGCAAGTAGCGCAATGCGTACAAGAATTAGGCGTGGGCTTTTTATTCGCGCCTAATTATCATGGTGCGATGAAATATACGCGCACGGTGCGCCATGAATTAGGCGTTAGAACCTTGTTTAATTTATTAGGGCCATTGGTCAATCCTGCTAATGCTCAGCATCAATTAATCGGCGTTTTTGATAAGCAGTGGACAAAACCCTTAGCGCAAGTTTTACAACAATTGGGTAGCAAACACGTTTTAGTAGTTCATGCCGAAGATGGTTTGGATGAAATCAGTATTGCAAAGCCGACCCATGTTGCCGAACTCAAAGACGCTATGATTAGCACTTACACCATTACGCCTGAACAATTCGGTCTGCCACGCGCTGATTTAAGTGAACTTGCCATCAACGATGCCCAAGATAGTTTGGTGATGATTGAGCAAGTATTAAGCAACAAAGCTGGCGCGGCGTTAAATATTGTCTTGCTTAATGCAGGCGCTGCTATTTATGCCGCTGATTTAAGCCCAAGTTTGGAAGAAGGTATAAAATTGGCGGGGCAAGTCATTGCCAATGGCTCGGCAATGGCTAAATTTGAGGCGTTAATCGCTTACACTAGGAGGTCAAGCTTTGCTTGACACTTAACAACAGGTTCAAGCAAAGCTTGATCTCCATCTCTATGATAAAAAAGACATTCAATACAACCATGAGCAACGATATTTTAAACACCATTCTCACCAAAAAAGCCGAGGAAGTGGCGCAACGCAAACAAAACGCGCCCATTAGCCAATTACAAGATATTGCCAGCGGCACTGAAAAACCACGCGGTTTTTATGCCGCCCTGCACAGCAAAGCCAAAGCTCAAAAACCTGCCATTATTGCCGAAATAAAAAAAGCCTCGCCCAGCCAAGGAGTGATTCGCGCTGATTTTCAACCTGTGAGTATCGCCCAAGATTACGCCATGAACGGCGCGGCGTGTTTATCGGTATTGACTGACAAACATTTTTTCCAAGGCTCAGAAGTGTATTTGACAATGGTTCGAGAACGTTGTCCTCTGCCAGTATTGCGCAAAGATTTTATGATAGATAGCTATCAATTTTATGAAGCGCGGGCATTAGGGGCGGATTGTATTTTATTAATTGTGGCGGCGTTAAGTGATAGTCAATTACAAGAATATACGCAACTCGCCACTGAATTAGGTATGGATGTTTTAGTTGAAGTGCATGATGCTGAGGAATTACAACGGGCTTTAGTTTTAAATACGCCGTTAATTGGTATTAATAATCGTAATCTACGCACGTTTGCTACTAATTTACAAACCACTTTAGAGTTAAAAGCGCAATTACCCGACGATAAATTATTAGTGACTGAAAGCGGTATTCATACTACTGCCGATGTGCAGTTAATGCTTGATAATAAGGTATTTACTTTTTTAGTGGGTGAAGCCTTTATGCGAGCTGAGCGGCCGGGTTTAAAAATGCGCGAATTATTTAGTCTTTAAAAGCTAATCATTATTAATAGCAATACCTATATTCCCATGCTTAAACGTGGGAGTATAAACCTACCTTTATACTCTTAAATAACATTAATAAAATAAATATCCTCACAGCTCTATTAATTTTAATTGTCTTGCTAAATAAAAATATTGCTATTATAAAAAATAAGGTATTTAATTAGCACAATCTCTCAATAGCATAATGATTAAGAGAGTTAGCTTATGGCAGCAGAAATAATGCCATATTTAAAATAAGCAAGTAGTGAGGAGATATTAATGATTCTAAAAAAAGAGTCCCCTTTACAACACGATATACACTATCAAGAAGCCGTAAAAACATGGCAGTTTTTTCTTCGTGGCTTGCATTATGATATTGTCGCCGATGGTGATTTTGGCAATAAAACAGAAATAGCTAGTAAAGATTTTCAACAGCATCATGGTTTAAATGCCGATGGTATTATTGGTGAGCAATCTCTGGCTAAAGCAAAACAATTAGGTTTTGAGTTAGATACTACTGCTGACTCAGAATTTCCACCATTACCTGTACATTTAAGCCAACCTGACAGTAGTCGGCGCAATGCCTTTTTGGGTACATTTTCTTATGAATGTACACCAAGACCTAATAACTTAGAATGCATTCGTATCACCGATAATTGGGTAGAGAAAAATATTATTAAAATTAACGTTCCACAATTAATTGGCATAACAGGTGCGCCGCATACTGCTAATGTTTATTTTCATAAAAAAGTAGCTGAGTCCGTTATTGCGCTATTTAATGAATGGGATAAACAAGGTTTAACGGATAAAATATTAGCATGGGATGGTTCTTATGTACCCCGTTTAATTCGTGGTAGTAAAACTGTATTAAGTAATCATGCCTATGGCTCTGCTTTTGATATTAATTATCCGTGGAATAAACTCGGTTCAACACCCGCATTAGTGGGTCAACGCGGTAGCGTTCGTGAATTAGTTCAAATTGCAAATAATCATGGTTTTTTTTGGGGTGGTCATTATAAAAATCGCAAAGATGGTATGCACTTTGAATTTGCAGATTTTTAATAGGAAATGCCGTTATGATTTCTTCAATAAAGAATAATTTGAAATTAAGTGTTGTTTTTTTAGTTATTACGCTCTCAGGTTGTGGCGCGGCTTATCGACCCGCTGATATATTTACCAGTGATAATAGCGATATAATAATACAGAAGAATTGTCCCAATTGTGCACCGTGGAATTTAATTACCCAAATTGAGCGGCGTGTACTTGAAGAACCTACTTCGCAAATAAATCCGTACACGTTTAAAAGCTTGTACCCTATAGCAACAAAACCATTGTCTGATTGTACTCGAAAAAAATCAGATAATGGATTAGTAACAGGTAACTTAGGAGTAGCAGAAACTGCTAGAAATGAATTAATTGGCACAACCATTATGTTGGCAGATTCTGCAATATCTAAGCATTTGGCTGAAATTAAATCAGTTGAAACCAATACTAATTTATTTTTAGGTGCGGCAACAGCAGGGTTGACAGGTGGTGCTACTGTGGCAGGAGAAGTTGGCGCAAAAGCTTTATCGGCGGCGGCAACAGGTACTAATGCAGCGCGGGGGATGTTTAATGAAACAACTTATAGAAATGCGTTAAGTGAAACGCTAATTGGCTCAATTGAAACCGATCGTGAAAATAAAAAACAAGATATATTGGCTAAATTAAATAGCCAATGTGTTGCTGATTATCCAGTGAGTATTGCTTTAGCAGATGTTCAAAATTATCTCAATGGCGGTTCTTTTTATCATGGTTTAGCATTAATTCGTGAAGCCGCAGAATTAGCTAATGCAAAAAGACGTGGTCAATCGATTATTTTAGAAGATGAATTAGCAAAGTCTATGTATAACAAACAGCTACTAGATAAACAAATAGAAGAAGCAAAAAGTAGAAATACTCTAAATGCAAATATTCCCACTTCTCAAAGTCAATAAAAACCAAAGTAATTGAACTGAGTTTTTAATAATAGGGGCGTAATTATCGCGTCCCTATTACTTACAAAATAGCACTCGATGTAACTGCCTTTCTAATTCGCGCCACTGCCTCGTTATCTAATTGCCCCGTTCTATTATGCGTCTCACACAACGCCCCTCTAAAACCTAAATAATCGGCTTGATACGTTAATAAAGTTTCTATATCCGTTAATCGCAACGAACCTGCCAAACCACATAATAAGGAATACTGTTTTGCCCCATTAACAAACGCTTTCAATTGGTTTTCATTAAGAATTTTCGTTAATGAACCTTGTTGTTTATTCATAGTATCAAGCATAACGCCCATAAAACCCGCTTGTTTTAACTGCGCTAATAGCTTTAAATCCAGTGGTGTATCGGCAAATAATACTGCAATTAATTTAAAACTTGTGCTAAGTTCTGCTAATTTATTAATAGTTTCAATACTATTACCATTAGGAAAAAAACCAATTTTAATATAATCAACGCCTGTATTTGCCATTGCTTGCACCGCATTAAACACTAATTCAGCGTGCATAGGTAAATCACCTACCGTGGCACTAATTGGACAACGCCCCGCAATTATTTTTACAATAGCATTAACAGTATCTAAAGGTAATGCCCCTAACGCGCCGCTGGCAGGTTGTTTTAAATCAATAATATCAACCTGTTCATTTAAAACCAGTAATGCCTCTGCAATACTATTGACACTGGCAAGCATTTTAGTCATTGCTTAATCCTTGCTGATAATTTTCAATTACTGCCATTAACCAATCCCACGCTTCACGTTCTTTTTCACCTGCGGTTTTTTCAAAACCAATACGCAAATAATCAAGTTCTGCATTAACTTTTTCTAAAGGCAAACGATTTAAACGGCTAATTAAAATCGCCGCTTCTAATACTGCATATTGAGCGCGATTAAAACCTTTAAAAGGCGCGATATTGACAGTATTAATTACCCGACAATAAAGTTGTGGACGAATAGCATCATCAATTACGCGCACTACTTCAACTTCACTATAAGCTAGCGCGCAAGTTAATAGCGGCGCATTGACTTTTTCAGCGGCTTTTAATTGCCAATTACGCCGTCCTGTTAAACAACCCGCAAATACACGCACATCATCACAATAATTAAAAACCGCGCATTGCGTTTCTAATAAATTATCTAAAGTGGTTGAAGGTCTAAAAGGTAAAATAATCCATTCATCGCCATAACTATGAACACCCATAGGGGCAATATGGGCAATACCTGCTTTATTTTGCGTAGAAACTATAATTTCTTGAATCATTATTGGTGTTATTACTTGATATATTAGGATTAATCATGAAATACTTAAAATAAACGCTAGTGCATCAAAAAAGTAGGCTAGTTAATATTAAAACTTTCGGAGTTCAAACCTAGGTTTGAACTCCAGCTAAAATGGCGTTTTGTTAAAACCTACTCTTTTGAAGCACTACCAAAATAAACTGGAGTCCAAAACATGTTTTGAACTCCAAACTATTATTTCTTTAATACACAATCAGCAATTAATCCAACATTTTGACGGGTTGGTCTTGTGAGATTTTTATAATCCACGGTTTTTGTTTTTTTAAGGCTTTAGGTAAGTTTTTTAATGCCTGTTTTGCTTCAGCGATTGTGGCATAAATACCATAGCTTAAAACAAAAAACTGGGTATTATCTTTGATTTTTTCAAAGCTCATTAAAGGCTCTATAATAGAATGCCATTGTTGCATTAATTGAGTAACATCATCTTGATTAATTGAAGCTAATAACTGTACTGAATAATAATCATGATTAATAGTTGTGGTATCTGTTTTAGGGATAATTGGCGCATTTTTTTCTACTGAAATATTATCAACAGTTGGCGCGCTCGTTGTCGTTTTTGGCGCAGACTCTAAGCTTTTATTATTAATTTCAGCCATTAAAGCTATTGCGGAATTATCGCCGCGTTGCACAGGTAGTTTTAACCATTTTTTAGCCTGTTCATCATCTTTATTAACCGCTAAACCCTTAAAATACAGCAAGGCTAAATTATAATGCGCGTCAGGATTATTTTGCGCGGCGGCTTTTTCTAACCATTGTTTGGCATTACTATAATCAGCAGTTTTAGTTAAACCTGTCATATATAAATACGCCAGTTTTAATTGCGCCTCAGCGTGTCCTGCATTAGCGGCTTGTATTAACCATTGCTCTGCGGTTTTATAATTTTGTTTCACACCTTTACCTTGCCAATAAAGCAGGGCAATTGCATATTGGGCATCAACAATGGGACGATCAATTGTTGATTGCCATTCAAAATTATTACTAATAGTAGCTTGTTTAGTAACTGCTTCCCATTCTTTTAAAGCAGTTTGATAATCGCCTTTATTATAAGCGGCAACCCCTGTATTAAAATCGGCAAAGCAAATTGAAATAAAGCCTAAACTAATTAGCGGAATAAAATAGCGTTTCATTGCTGTGAGATTTTTTAAAAGTTATTGGGTAGTGTTAAATAATGCGTTATTTTTTAATCATTATACAATTGCAAAGACGTTGCGGTGCAACGTCTCTACGATAATGTCTTAAAATAAATTAGCCGAAAGTTATTAAATTTCTTTAGCTAATTGCTCAGCATAACCAATATAATTACTGGGCGTTAAGGCTAATAACTGCGCTTTTGCCTCATCGGGAATTTCAAGGGTTTCTACAAAGGCTTGCATTTGCGCTTGATTAACTCGATGACCTCTAGTTAATTCCTTGAGTTTCTCATAAGGCTTTTCAATGCCATAACGGCGCATTACAGTTTGAATGGGTTCTGCTAATACTTCCCAGTTATTATTTAAATCGTCTTCTAAAGCAGAGCTATTTAATTCTAATTTAGAAATCCCTTTTAAACTGGCTTGAATCGCAATACTGGTATGGGCAATACCTACACCTATATTTCGTAATACTGTTGAATCGGTTAAATCTCTTTGCCAGCGTGATACAGGTAATTTCTCAGCTAAGAAAGTAAATAAGGCATTGGCAATACCTAAATTACCCTCTGAGTTTTCAAAATCGATTGGATTGACTTTATGCGGCATGGTCGATGAACCCACTTCACCTGCTATCGTTCTTTGTTTAAAATAACCCAAAGAAATATAACCCCAAACGTCTCTATCAAAATCTAATAAAATAGTATTAAAACGTGATAAAGCGTGGAAATATTCGGCAATATAATCGTGCGGTTCAATTTGAATGGTATAAGGATTTAATTGTAAGCCTAAAGATTCCACAAAAGTTTTAGCAAACTCTGCCCAATTAATTTCAGGATAGGCAACCGCGTGAGCATTATAATTACCCACCGCACCATTAATTTTTCCTAATAATGAAACCGCTTGAAATTGATTATATTGCCGCTCTAATCGCGCCGCGACATTGGCAAATTCTTTTCCTACAGTAGTCGGTGTTGCGGATTGTCCATGTGTGCGCGATAACATCGATTGATTTGCAGTTTGCACGGCAATGGTTTTAATAGCAGTAATCACTTCATTCATTTGAATACTAATTACTTCACGTCCCGCTTTTAACATTAACGCGTAAGACAAGTTATTAATATCTTCTGAAGTGCAAGCAAAATGAATAAATTCACTGACCGCTTCTAATTCAGTATTACCCGCAATTTTTTCTTTTAAAAAATATTCAACGGCTTTGACATCGTGATTAGTGGTTTTTTCAATGGTTTTAACGCGCTGGGCATCGTCTTCTGAAAAATTATTAATGATGTTATTTAATAAGTCATTAGCTGAATTGCTAAAGTTTTTAACTTCATTAATTTGATTTTGTTTAGCTAAAGCTTGTAGCCAGCGAATTTCAACTTCTACGCGAAAACGAATTAATCCATATTCGCTAAATATGGGGCGCAGTGTATTGACTTTATCTGCGTAGCGTCCATCTATTGGGGAAAGTGCGGTTAGTGCTGTGTGTGTCATAATATCTAAATAGTTAATGAAATATTTAAGGTTTTGTGTAGAGACGTTGCAGTGCAACGTCTGTACAATCGTAAATTTTAATAAATCAGCGATTACTCTGTTTCTTGAATAACAGTATCGGCGACTATTACTGTATCTTCGCTAAACTGTTTATTTTTCGGAACACGTCTTTTGCCAATATTCTTTTTATCGCGTTCACGAATTTTAATTTTAGGCTTTTCAGGTTTTTTAGGCTCTTCTTTGGCTTTTACTCCAACGGCTTTACCTGAGCTTTTGGTTTTTTTAGGGCCTTTATAACTGCCGATTAATTCTTTAATAGTGCGTTTGGTGAATTCTTGTTTTAAAAAACGTTGAATCCCTGAAACCACATTCCATTCAGTATGTTTAACTAAAACAATTGCCCGACCTGATTCTTCGGCTCTGCCTGTTCTACCAATGCGGTGAATATAATCAATACCATTTCTAGGCACATCGTAATTAATCACTAAATCAATGCCTTTTATATCTAAGCCCCGCGCGGCTAAATCAGTAGCAACCACAATAGTAATGACACCATCATGAAATAATTCCATGGTGCGTTTTCGGTCTTTTTGATCCATATCACCATGTAATACTCCCACTCTTAATCCTTTAGCGCGTAGCGGTTCACGCAAATCTTCGGCTCGGCTTTTCATATTGGTAAATACTAAAGCTTTTTCGTAGGTTTCGTTTTCTAATAACCACGCTAATAATTTTTGTTTATGCTCATTATCATCGGCAAGTATTAATTGTTGTTCAATTTGGCTGTGGCTATCTTGCAAAGTATTTAATGAAACGGTTTCATAATCATCTAATACTTTAGATGCCATTTTTAATACGCCGTGATGATTGAGCGTAGCAGAAAATAATAGGGTTTGGCGGTTATTAGTACAACGTTCAACAATACTTAATACTGCATCGCTAAAACCCATATCGAGCATTCTATCGGCTTCATCGAGTATTAAACAATCTAATTGGCTAAAATCAGGCGCGTCTTGTTCAATTAATTCAATTAATCGGCCCGGCGTGGCAATTAATAGGGCGACATTACGGCGTATCGCGCTTTGTTGTTGTTTAAAATCTTCGCCGCCTGTAATTAAACCAATTCTAATGGTGGTGAAATCAGCGAGTTTTAGGGCTTGTTGATAAACTTGTTGCGCTAATTCTCGTGTGGGCGTGAGTATTAATACGCGCGTGCCAAATAATGACGATGGATTATCTAATAGGTATTGCAAAGCGGGTAATAAAAAGGCTGCGGTTTTGCCGCTCCCTGTTTCGGCACTGACCAGTAAATCTTGTCCTGTTAAAGCGGCAGGAATGGCGTGTTGTTGTACAGGGGTGGGCTGGATGTAACCTTGCTTTTTTATAGCTCTGAGTAGTGGCTCGGCTAAGTTTAAATTAGCGAAGTTTGCGGATATGACAGTGTCGGTTGTTTCAATGGACATGGATGTTGATCGATGAGGAGACGAGAAATAAATCGGTGTTTGTCAGCATTATATCGCGTTATTGACAGGGTACTGGGCATTAATATGACAGTCTTGATTTGTTTAAATTGAAAAACTATGGCATTTCACTCAGTATGCTATGGCATATCACACGGTTTTTTTGTCGGTCTAAGCAAAACAAGGCTTATCTGTAAAACAATATTGATAAAAAGCAGGTGATATAACACATTGACAATCAGTAGCAATAGTGAAAAAGCGTGTTAATTCTGATTAATTCAGTCGTTTTTTAGTGTAAATCGCACAAATAAGGCGTTTTTTTACTGGCATAGTTACTGCTTTCACAGCCTCCAGTGACTTCCAAAAGAAGCATTACAGAGGATGTGAACGCTTTGGTTGCTCCAAACAGGGAAAATAAAAATATTAAATTAAAAGATGATACTGTCCTTAGGAGAACTCATGAATTTTAAAAAATTAGCATTATGCTCAATGGTAGCACTGGCGTGTGTTGCCGCTCAAAGCGCGTATGCTCACACAGGTATTAAAGTCAACACCTTTACAGAAGGTCAAGGTAACATACAAACGGGTTCTGCAACCGCTTATAACGATTTCACCGCGTCTCATGGCTGTTTAACTAACGCTGTGGCAGAAGGCACACCAGCGGTTCATTTAGATATTATCGGACAAACAGCATTATTCCCTAACTCTACCAACTCAGCAGACGTAAAAATTTATCGTTTTAAAACAGGTAGTGTTGTACCTAACGCTATAGGGGTTGACGGTACAGTCTTAACAGGTACAGCCACAAGCTTACCTGTTGCGAGTCCTAGTGATTTAAGCGATGACATCGCAGGTGCGGTTGCAGGCGCGGGTTTTTCTAACTTAGGTTTAGGCGTTGTTAGCCCTAATATGTTTGGCAACTTAGTGATTCCTAAAGTGCGTGTCAATTCAGCAGGTGCTAGCGTTATTCGTGGTTACTCTGTCTTCAATGGCCCTGTTGCTGCAGGTCATGGCATTAACGCTGACTATCTAGCCGCGCCTATTACTGAAGGTATTGTTAGCACTACTGGCTTGTCTTCATTTAAGTTCACTGTACCTAAATTTAATCCTAATTCTTGCGCGGCTAACTTAATTGTACGCGTGGCGGTGACTAACTACTGTCAAAAAGGGTCAGCTACTAAAACTAGCGCGGATAGAAAAGACGTGTGGATTGGAACAGACACAGGCAGTGTTAAATACAGTATGACGGGGTCTGATCATGGCATTATGCCTAACAGCCGCTCTACTTTAGGCATGACTGATTTAAACGTGAGCGAACAAGGTAACGGCAAAAGCTTCTGGCCACAATTTAAAGTGACTCGTAACTTAACCATTAATCCATTGCCAGTGGCATGTAATGGCGAAAGCTATGATGTAGTGGTTCAACCAAGCGGCACGGATATTGATAGTAATTTGATTATTGAATCAGGTAAATTCCCAGCGGGCGCGCCGGGTGCAAAATTCTTCTAAGTAACACTTTTGGCTTAGCGCGTTTTTCATTAACGCGCTAAGTTTTTAAAACGTTAGTGTCAAAAACACCCCTCTTTTCAAAACAAAGCGACTCGCAGTAGTTGGTAATGTTTTCACGCTAAGCGCGAACAAAAATTTTGATTTTGTTCGCGCTTTGTCAAAACTAAATAACATTTAGAATTGCCTAATGTTAAAAACGTATTAAAAGCCAAACGAATAGTCTAAAATGCGCCGCCATCGTGATGACATAAATTTTATGGCTCAGTTATTTGTTTTTATTAGCTTTTGTGAATTGCTGTTATGAAAAACAGAGTACATAATTTTTTAAAAGTGCTGGTGTGGTATTTTGCCATAAGCCCATTGCTAGCACAGGCTGGGGTTATTGAAGTCAAACAAAACAATAAATTATTAGAATTAAGCGCGGAGCAGGCAACGTTTACTGCCATACTTGATAAAATTACCGCGACAACAGGGGTGATTATTCATCATGCTTTATTACCCCAGCAATTGCTTAGTTTGCATTGTAAATGTCAGACACTAAGCCAATTAGTCGATTGTATATTTGCTCAGCAAGCAAACACGGTGTTGCGTTATAGCGGTCATGACAAGCAACTCGCAGAATTATGGATTTTAAATACACAATTTGCTCCAAATACGCCGTCTGTTACTTATATGACTCACACCCAAACGCCAACACCATCAACTGACATGCAACAACTAATCGCTTTAACTAAAACAGGTAAAGCGGCAAATCGCGCTGATGCTGTTATCCGTTTGGCAAGACAAGCAAAACCGCAAAACAGCGCGGCTGGGCAAGCCTTAACTGCCGCTTTATCAGACCCCGATGCTAGCGTTAGAGTGCAAGCGGTGGCGGCTTTAGCTAACACAGAAGGCGAACAAACAACAAAAGCCTTGCAAATAGCACTTTCTGATGTAGATGTGTCAGTGCGTTTAATGGCAGTAGACAGCGCGGGCAATAATATTGCCGTATTGCAACAGGCAAGTATGGATACCAATGAAACGGTGCGTACTTATGCCATGACTAAATTAATCGAACTTAAGACATTGCATTAAATCTCGTAGCAATTTGCTAACACTTTCAATAGTTAGTTGTCCTAAGGATTAGGTTGTTTTACTTTTTTATTTTCGTAAACAAAGAGGTTTTTATGAAACATACGATAAAAATGCTAATGATTAGCACGTCATTTTTAATAATGAGTGTTGACGCATTGGCGCACGATCAAGGCGGAACGTTAGGACTTGTCAGTAAAGGCGTAATAACCGCGCCACAAAGTGCAACCGATTATTATCAAGTGAGTTGTTATGATGATGGCAATGGCCCTGCGAATTATCTTGAATTTTCAGTTTCAGCCATAAAACCCAGCACAGGTGCGACTGCGGGACAGGTTGTCAATGCACAAGTCATTAAAGGCTATAAAATTCTCAATACTTCTGATAATGCAGACACCGATGCTAAATACAGTCCTGAAATTATTGCGCAATGGGGCAATGGCTCTTATATGGTGATGATTAATAAAACAAAAGTAGGCTTGGAAAACTATACCTTTGCTTATCATTGTATGACAGCCGACAACGCGCATACAGGTACTGATATTTTGCCATTGCAAAATCAATAACTTAAGGTTAAGGAGAGCTTTTATGAAAACTATTAAAAAAATACTCATCAGTACCGCATTATTATTAACAAGCGTTAATGTTTTGGCGGCGGCGCAAAACGGTAGTTTAGGCGCGTCTGCAACCGCGACAGATTATTATGAAGTGAAGTGTTCTAAAAATACCGCTGGCGATACCAGTTATTTGCAATTTTCTATTAAAGACTTGCCACCTGCGGTCGCGCCTATTATTAATGCACAAATCACGAAAGGTATTAAAGCATTAAGCACTAGCGATAATACTGATAACGATACCGTTTATAGTTCTGTTATCAAAGCGGCGTGGGGTAATGGTTCGTATTTTGTTTCAGTTAATAAAACCAAAGCAGGTGCTGAGCTTTATACCTTTAATTTTGCCTGTATGACTGCCAAAAACACGCTTGCTGGGACTGCTATTGTTTCACCTGCTTGGCAAAATCAATAACACTATGAAGTCTTTTCGTATTATTACGCTTTGTGCTTTATTTCTTGGTATGAGTTGGCATCTGGCTAATGCGGCAACACAAGGTGAAACCAGCCCTGATTGTACGTTGAACGCTTTAAATAATGCTAGCCGTTATGATTTGCAACAATTTCGCGGTAAGGTTGTTTATGTCGATTTTTGGGCATCGTGGTGCGCACCTTGTGCTAAATCCTTTCCTTTTTTAAACAGCGTATATAAAAAATATCAGGCGCGTGGTTTGCAGGTATTAGCCATTAATATGGATGAACAACCCGAGCTGGCTAAAGATTTTTTGAGTAAATACCCCGCTGAATTTCCAATTGCAACTGACTTAGTTGGACAATGCGCGGAAAGTTTTGCCGTAGAAGCGATGCCTTCTTCTTATGTTATTGATAAAAAAGGTATTATCCGTCATGTCCATTTTGGTTTTCGTCCAGATGAAGCTGAAAAACTACATGGTCTACTCGAACAATTACTTGCAGAAAGTAGCAACTAAGCCATTTTTGTTTCGTATGAATTTTAGCAAACTACGATTTTTCTTAATGCTGGTACTTATGAGTGCTATAGGTACAGCTTGTACACCTGTAGCACCTTGGCAACGGGCGCATTTGGCTGAGCCGACAATGGCATTAGACCCCAATCCTTTGCAAAATAGTTTGCGCAACCATCATTATGGTAGCCGTGAAGCGGCAATTGGCAGCCACTCTAGTAGTGGCGGTGGTTGTGGTTGTTATTGATAGTCAACTCAGTGGCATATTGAGAGCTTTAATTATTCAGGATGATATAAACAATCTAAGATTTTTTTAAATTACCACCCCTATATACGCCCATGAAAAAAATAATACGCCTTAGTTTATTGTTTGTTAGTTTATGGTTTCCATTCTCAAATGGTTTAAGTGCAACTGTTACGCCTTATTTCTGTCTCCCGAATAGTGTTGATGAGTTTAGCGGTGATGCTGACTCAATAATAGCTCCAGCTATTGATTATGCTACTACATTCTACAATCAGCGTCATAAAACGCCTGCCAGTTTTTCATTTAATAGCGAAACATATCCAACCTTCTCTCAGGTTATGGTATATCTTGATAAAGTCGCTCCTCCTGACCCAATTTACCCAAAATTTTCTTTTTTTACATGTGTTCGATCGTGCATACCGCCAAATACTTATGATGCTACGTTGCCAGCCTGTGTTCGATCTACACCTATTGATCCCCCTAAAAACGGCGGACCTCCCCCGCCACCCTGTAATGGTACTAATCCGATTAATGGTGGTACAGGAAACAAATACCAATTAGAAACCGATTATCGTAGTTCAGGTGTTTATCCATTAGTTTTTCAACGTCATTACAATAGTATCGATACTGGAAAAAGCGCGATTGGTAACCGTTGGCACAATTCCTTTTCTGATAATTTACTGATTGAAGCACCGAATCCGATTAGTGTACCGAATTCCATTCGTGTTAATAGAGCATTAGGTGTTGTTTATCAATTCTATTTACGCAATGGCGTTTGGACAAGCGAATCGGATGTCAATTTTAAATTAGTCAATCTGTCTAATGGTCAATGGCAACTTACCCGAGAAGATGATGCGATTGAGCTATACGACAGTTATGGCAAGTTACAATCAATACAAACCCGTAATGGATTCAAACAAACCTTAAGCTATGACGGAGTAGGGCGACTTTCACAAGTGGTTGATAGTTTCGGGCAGTCTTTAAGTTTTTACTATGTCTCTTCAACAGCTGATGCCAATATTGATCATATTGTGTTACCTGATAACAACATTATTTATTATATTTATCAAACCAATGGCAATTTAAGCGATGTCATTTATCCAACTACTGCCAAACGTAGTTATTACTATGAAGATAGCCGTTTTCCCAATGCCCTAACAGGGATTACCGATGAAAACCGTGTACGTTTTGCTAGTTGGACATACGACACGCAAGGTCGCGCCATTAGTTCAGAACACGCAGGCGGCGTTGAACATGTTGATTTAACTTACAATACGAATGGTACTGCCACACTTACTGACGCGCTGGGTGCAGTGCGTACTTATAATTTTCAACCCATATTAGGTGTGGTAAAAAGTACAGGCTTAAATCAACCCTGTGCTACTTGTGGTAGCGGTGCTAATACTATCCATTATGATACCAACGGTAATGTTAATTATCGCATTGATTTTAATGGTAATCGCACTAATTACAGTTATGACTTAACACGCAATTTAGAAACAAGTCGTACTGAGGGTTTAAAAGCAGATGGTACAACAACGCCTGAAACGCGCACAATTACTACACAATGGGATAGCGTTTTCCGTCTACCTGCTGTGGTTACGCAAGCAGACCAGCAAACTTCATGGCAATATGACACCCACGGCAACGTTAAGCAAAAAACCATTACCGACACCGTCAATAACAAAAGTCGCGTTTGGAATACGAGTTACTCTTATTCAACAATCGTGGCAGGCGCGATATTACAGAAAGTTGAAGATGGTCCACGCCTTGATGTTAATGACTTAACCACTACCGATTATTACACGCCCAGTGAAGTTTGTGTGGGTAACCATTTTGGTTGTCGAGGTCAAGTGAAACAAATCACTAACGCTTTAGGACAAATTACTAAAATTCCAAGTTATAACGCTCACAGTCAAGTTACACAACTTATTGATGCTAATGGTCTTATCACCAATTTAACTTATGATGACCGTCAGCGTTTAATCAGCCTTAATATGGGTGGTGAAATAACACGCTACGACTATGATAATGCAGGGCAATTAACATACGTCACACATCCTGATAATAGTCAGTTAGCGTATGAATATGATGATGCGCATCGGCTCACACGAATTAGAGATAGTTTAGGTAATCAGGTGGTATATCGGCTGGATTTATTGGGGAATCGAACAGAAGAAGACATCCTTGATCCGACTAATCAACTCACACAAACGCTACTGCGTGACTATGACACTTTAAACCATTTAGTCGGTGTCTTTAATGCAGATTATGGAGTTTCTTACAGTTATGACAATCAAGGTAATCTAAAAAATACATACAATTATTCAGGCGTTACTCAAAATGGTTACGATGCGCTGAATCGTTTATTGCAAAGCATTGATCCCGCTAATGGCATCACTTCTAATACCTTAGATACACGAGACAACCTTACCAGTGTCACTGACCCCAAAAACAACAAAACTCAATACGTTTACAATGGTTTGGATGATCTTATCACTGAAATCTCACCCGACCGAGGCACAATTAAATACAGCTATGATGATGCGGGTAATTTAAAAACCAGTACCGATGCCAGAGGAGTTGTTAGCACGCTAACGTATGATGCGCTAAATCGTCCATTGACTAAAAGCTACACCACCGTTGTCAATGTCCCCGCAACGACACAAAACACTTGGACGTATGACCAAGGCGTGAATGGAATTGGTCGATTAACAGGTGTGAGTGATGAAACAGGTAGCACCTCTTATAGTTATGACCTGCAAGGGCGTTTATTGACTAAAAAGCAAATAAGCACTGTTAATGCGGTCAGTTTAACGCAGAATTTAAGTTATGCTTATGACGCAGTGGGGCATTTAATCAGCCAAACTTATCCTTCAGGGGTAAAAATCACTTATGGCTATGATGCACAAGGTAAAATCAACACCATTACCGTGAATGGTCAAACACTATTAAAAGACTTGATTTATCAACCCTTCGGTTTGCCAAAAAGTTGGACGTGGGACAATGGTTTGCAACTGATTAACGGACAGTGGCGCAATGGTACAAGCTACAGTCGTAATTTTGATAGTGCTGGTTATTTAAACAGTTATCCTTTGGGAACAGATACGCGAAACCTTATTTATGATGGTGGGGGACGCATTACCGCCTACACCCAAAATGCAATAAGTAATAACAGCAGTTTTGGTTATGACGCACTGGATAGATTGATAGGCTCTAGTGGTATCAATAATCAGAGCTATGACTATGATGCTAATGGTAATCGCACCGATATTACTATTGGTAACGCCTTTTATGCTTACAACTCTGATGCTTTAAGTAATCGTTTAACGACTGTTGCAGGGCCTGTTGCCAAAAGTTACAGCTATGATGCCTCAGGCAATACCCTTAGTGATAGCAAGAGTAGTTTTGTTTGGAATGCCAATGGGCGTTTATCGCAGATGACTAAAGGGACGATAATTTACAATTATCAACATAATGCGTTGGGCGAACGTATCAGTAAAAATGGTTCTACCCTTTTCAATGGTCCTTGGCGGTTTGTTTATGATTCAGCGGGACATTTAATCGGCGAATACGAGAAATATAATCAACCCATACAAGAAACGGTTTGGTTAGGTGATTTACCTATTGCTGTCATTAAAAAAGATGCGGTGACGCATCAACCTGTATTTTATTACGTTCACGCTGATCATTTAAATACACCACGGGTGATTTTAAATACTAATAATACTGTTGTGTGGCGTTGGGACAGTGATGCTTTTGGTGTGGGTTTGGCTAATCAAGACCCCGATGGCGATGGTGTGGCGTTTGTTTATAATCCCCGTTTTCCTGGGCAGTATTACGATGCAGAAACAGGGCTTTATTATAATTATCAACGCACTTATGATTCTGCTTTAGGACGCTATTTGCAAAGTGACCCTATTGGTTTGGCTGGGGGATTGAATACTTATGGGTATGTGGGCGGGAATCCTGTTGGTTGGGTTGATCCCTATGGTGAATTTGGATTACTGGGGGCTGCAATAGGCAGTGGAATTGATTTAGGTTTTCAACTTTTGTCTAATGGAGGAAGATTATCTTGTGTTAACTGGACTGATGTTGGTTTGTCAGCAGTTGCTGGTGCATTAACTGGCGGATTTGGTGATGGTGCTTTTACTTGGAAAGCTGGATCAAATACATGGGGTGCAACACGAAAATGGTTGGCTAAAAATGTGTGGAATCTAAATAAAGGGCAAGAAGTACATCATTGGTTTATTGAACAACGTAGTACAATTGGGAAAATGATACCTGATCAGATAAAAAATCAACCATGGAATTTAAATCCAATGCCCAGCCTTGAATGGCACGATTTTCTTCATAACATAGACCCCGTGTCTAGAACTGTTTTAGGGGCTCCAGGATGGGCGCAGGGAAGTCTAATAGGGTCAGGCGTAGCAATATTTGGTGGAAACGGAGAAAATGATTGTGGATGTAATTGAACAAAACTTATTAATCATTCAATCTGAAATAGGCAAATCGAAAATTATTCGTGTCGTTAATAATAATGGCACATATATTTTTCCAATGTTTTGGATTTTGTCTAATAAACTTAGAGGGGCTTTATTAATTGATGAATCTCTACATCTTTATGCTATTAGAAAAATTGATATGATTGGAGTGCCAAAACCAAGACGTATGGAAATTCCTTTATTTACATATGTATTACTTTTATTATTTGGGTGCATAACTTTTTCAATTCCAGTTTTGGTTAAGTTTAAGTTCAAAGATGGACAGCAAATGGATTTGGAAAATGTTAAACAAATTATTATTTCACATATAAATAATAATTTGGGAGGTTATCAAGATAATATTTTAAATAACATTAGATCAGCCAAAAGTTTTCGATCTATTAGTTCAATATTTAAATACGATTAATTCACTTAAGAACTGCCATTTGGTGACACGATTTTTACATCACAAAGGTGATGTACCAAGAAGATAGTAATGGATCAACTCGTAAGGCGCAATAGCATAGCGTATTCCACCGAATATTTGTAACTATTAGTCCATTAAAAACAAAGGCGTGCTAAATTTAGTATTTAGTACGCCTTTTTTATGTAATATAGTTTATAAACTAAACAACCACACCCAAAAAACTGCCAATGCAGATGACAAGAAAGTATGTGGACATCATTATTAATTATGGTAATTATGAGCCAGATTGGATAAATTTAAATGGAAAAGGCAGATCGCCATCTTATCCATAGTGAGGAATAACATGAATCAGTTTAAACCACATCATAGTTGTATTTGTGAGGGTATTTATACACAAGATGGCAATGTATTATTAATACCTGAGTTATGGATTAATTTGGATGACACAGATGTGTTAAAAGAAATTTCTGATAAAGGTTTTGCTGTAGCAACAGATGGGAAAACTATTGAAAAAGATTCAGAATTAATTATTAAGGATAAACATTTTTTTGATTTTTTGAAAAATAGTAATTTTTTGTCCTACACGATATTCTCTAATGAAGAATATCTTAAAGATTTACCTGTTTTTTTTCAGAACGAATGGGATTTAGAAATTACAATAGATTCAATGAACATACTAGGGTGGACTGTAAATAAATTTATAGAACCCGCTTTGTTATATGGTTTTTTTCCAATTCAACCCCTTTTGATGAATGAAAAAATAATGGGTTATGAAATATTAGATAATAACATGATTAATAAATGGGGATTAATTGACACATTTGAAGATGCTTCACAAATAGCGTACAAAAATAATGTTGAGGATTTATATAATGAAACATGGCGACCTCTTGCCGTATGTGTTGATGCGTTCACATTACAAAAATTATCTTGTACGGTTAGGTAAGAGCTATAGGACGCGCTTCGCAAGCTCAGCACGGTAGGATGGGCTGACGAAAGGAATCCCATCAATCGCGGTTATAACGATTACAGTGGAAAATTAAATCAAGCATTCAATTACGATACCGTAGGCAGATTAATAACGGTGTCGGCAAGCTCAAAACTCGTAAGGCGGAATAGCGTAGCGTATTCCGCCGAATGTTTATAACCTTCATGCGGCACGCAATACGGTTATCTCGCCTTACAAGATACGAGCTTCAATTACGATGGTAAAAATAGGTTTGATAAAAGATGACATGGTTTGTTGTAAGCATTATTTCTTATATTGAGGTAATAGATGAATCTCAATTGGAATTTCCAATATACGAGGATTTTTACCTTTTTCATGCAAATACGGAAAGTGAATTAGACGATAAAATAAAAGAAAGAATAGATAAATTCTGTTGGACTTTCTGGCATTAGTCTTAATGGGAAACCAGCAATACAAAAGTGTGCAGGAGTAAGAAAAATTAGGTCTGTTTATAATGAACCACCTCTTGATATAGACCAAGACTGTCCAAACAATGGTACGGAATTATCTCATTCTTTTTTTATTGCAACTTCAATTGATGAAGTATTCTTATTAGCAAAAGGAAAAAGAGTAAAAGTTTTGTATGTAGATGATGATTAAATAACAGGACATATTCAGCTTAGTAATTTCAACTCGTAAGGCGCAATAGCATAGCGTATTCCTATGTAAGTACCAGAAATGATAATGAATACTAACTCTCTCTTAAAAGAAATACAATCCGTTTTTACTTTTGTAGACATGCCTAACGGGAATGATCTTGTATTTCACAAAAATGGTTGTTTTGAATGCAATGGCTTACAAAATGATATTGAAGATTATAGAAATAAAGAAATTACTGGAGAGGTAATTAGACTTGTACATCAAGAGTTATCCAGTTTGTCAGCGAAAGGGTGGAGATGGATTTTGCCTTATTATTTAAGATTCTGTTTAACATCAGATGCTGAATATAATCGCATGGAAACTGAATTTCTTATTTATAACTTAAGACCATCACTGGAATTTCAACAAGATACTGTAACTCGTCTGTCTATTTTAAATAAAGACCATATCAATTGTTTAATTCATTTTTTGATGTGGTGTGAAGGTCAACAATATTGGAGAGATTATTGTTTAGAAGATATTAAAATGGCAAAATCTTTTTTATCTTCAATAAACTCGTAACAATTAATCCAATATAAACCTATGCACAATCATTTAAGTTTGTTCAAAAATTTTGAACAAACTTAAATCCATGTTATTCCCTCCATTCTGATTTCTAAAATTAAAAGTGTACTAATATCTGCTTAGCACACCAATTCCTGTATGTTATTCTTTTGTCTAAAGTATAGAAAAATATATAATCTATGGAAAAGTATACCGTTAAAAAGACGTAAAGTTTTAAAAAGCTACTACGACTCACTATAAACCACCATTGTATTTTATTAATTTAAATAATAATGACCAGACTCAAAGCGTTTAAATATCGGATTTATCCGACTAAACAACAAGAAGTTTTCAAATAAAACTTTTGGTTGTGTGCGCGTAGTTTGGAATTATAATGTCGAAATATTTAATAAATACGATAAGAATTTAATTGAGCAAGAACAGCCCTTAACATCAACTGAATTGAGAAAACAGTTTGAATGGATGCAAGAAATCAGTGCGGCGGCTTTGCAACAAGAAGTTGGGATTTCAAAACCTTTAAAAAGGGTTATTTTTCAAAAACGAGAAAGAAAAAAATCGGCAGACCTGCGTTTAAAAAACGTGACAATAACCAAAGTTTTAGATTACCTAATCAAAAGTTTAGCTTAAAAGATAACCGCATTCGATTAGAAAAAATCGGTAAAGTAAAAATAGTAATTGATAGAACTATTCCTATTAATTCTAAATTTATGTCGGTGACTGTTTCTAAAACTAAATGCAACCAGTTTTTTGCATCGGTTTTAGTTGAAATAGAAATAACTTCAAAAGAAAAAACAGGTAAAAGTATTGGAATAGATATTGTCATTAAAAGTTTTTTAAGCTTAAGTAACAATACGATAGTAGCAAATCCTCAGTATTTTCGTGAGAACCAAGCGAAACTGGCTCAGGCGCAAAAACACCTTTCGCGTAAATTGAAAGGTTCAAAAAGAAGACAAAAGTCGAAGTTAAAAGTCGCTCGCATTCATATTAATATTGCTAATAAGCGTAAAGATTTTATTCATAAAGAAACCACGAAACTGATTAATGAATACGATATTATTGCTATTGAAGATTTGAATGTAGCGAACATGGTAAAAAATCATAAACTCGCTAAATCTATTAGTGATGCTTCTTTTGCTGAGTTTTATAATGTATTAACACTAAAGCCGATTGGTACGGCAAAGAAGTGATTAAAGTTAATAGGTGGTTTGCCAGTTCTAAAATCTGTTCGTGCTGTGGTTGGAAAGATAATGATTTATTATTATCTGACCGAATATTCAAATGTAAAGTATGCAATCTTGAGTTAGACCGAGATATTAATGCAAGTAAAAATATTTTGAATGAAGCATTGAGAGTTAGCAATGCGTTTGCGAACGCCGAGCGAATGTCAGACTGTTTAAGTTTTACTTAAATGGCAGTTTGCGTTGAAGCGTTTAGATGAACATAGCTAAGGTATACTTTTCTATGGAATTCGTAACTATGATTTTAATGACACTTACTCGTCTTCAAATCAGGTCGATTTATTACCATTGAAATAAATTTTAGCGTGGTTGAACACGATTTGTGTTCATCTATGGCATCAGGAAAATACGAGTTTAAAAATTTTTATGAACACTATGATAAAAAAATTAATAAGAGGTGCTTGTGGCTACTACTGATAATAAACTCAGCGGCGCGTTGCAAGCCTTAACTGCCGCCGCTTTAGCTTTGCCACTACTGTCTACAGTACAAGCCGATGATGCAATTTCTTTTCAATATGGCCATTATCAAGAAGGCAAGCGGCAATTATTTGGCGGCTCAAGTAATTTTCATCCCATCGAAGTTGAAAGTCTGCAAACTAACGCGCATTTACGCTTAGCTGACAGGCTTAAATTTGTATTCAATTACAGCCAAGATACTTGGTCGGGGGCGACACCGATTGCAGTCGCGCCAGCAGTTTTTCAGGGTAATCGCGCTAATCAGCTCAATACTGGCGCGTCACCGTTTATACAATCCGCACCCAGCACAATGTATTTTGATAAACAGGGTGCGCCGCTACAAAAAAATGCTGATGGTTCACTGAGCAAAGCTCCGCAATTAGTGAGTACCTTATCGTCAGCCTCACCAGAGGTGCGTAAGCAAAGCGATTTTAATTTAGGCTACGAATGGGACGAGGCGGCGGTTAATGTTGGCGGCGGCATATCCATTGAAAACGACTATGAATCCCGTTTTGGCAATTTAGGTGGTCATTGGGATTTTAATCAAAAACTAACTACGCTTGATGCTGGCATTAGTTATACCAACAGTGAAACCCGCGCTTTGCTTGACCACGATGCTACGCCTTATATTGATAAATCCAGTTATAACGGACGCGTTGATGTAAGTAACGGTGCGAGTACCCTGCACGGTCAGCGTGAAGATTGGAAAACCCATTTAAGCTTAGTGCAGGTATTAAACAAAAACGCCTTAATGGAAACAGGTGTTAGCTATACTCACAGCGCAGGTTATATGGCAAACCCTTATAAAGTCACTGAAATTGTCTTTATTGACCCCAAGCAACAAGCGGGCGCGTTTGGTGAAAAAATGGGTTTATATAAAGCCTTTTTAGAACAACGTCCCGATGAACGTAACCAATGGACAGCCAATTTGCGTTATGTTCAGCACATTGACAGCATGGATGCCGCGCTACATGCCGATTATTCTTTCTTTCATGATGATTGGGGCATTAACGCGCACACCTTTGAGCTTAACTGGGGACAGCCTTTAGGTTTAGGTTGGACATTTACCCCCAGAGTACGTTATTACTCACAGGACGGCGCGAGTTTTTATCATCCTTATGTGGTTTCAGAGCAAGCGTATTTAGGTGCTAACTTAAAAGATACCCAAGGACGCGATGTGTTTACCGATAATAGCGGTACGCAATATTTCCGCGATAGTAATTACACCTACTATGATGCCAAAGGCAATGTTATTGATAACCAAGATGTTATCGGTAATCTTATCCCTAAAAGAGCCTCGTTTGACCCCAAAAAATTGCCTAAAAATTATTCTAGCGACCAACGCTTATCAGGTTATGGCGCGTTAAGTGGTGGTGCGACTTTAAGCAAACGTTTTAGCAAAGGCATTAGTTTAGAAGTCGATGGCGAATATTATGCACATATCAGTGATTTAAAACTCGGTGGCGGGGGCGCGGGTAGTTATACGGATTTTAGTTATTATGCCATTAATGCCGCGCTGAAAATTGATTTAGGTGCATTGTCTTTGGGTGGTAGTAATAGTGAACATACGCATCATCAACATAACCACCAGCATCACAGCTCACACGCGCCAGCAGGGGTAATGTTTGATCATATGTTGAAGCAGGCTGGGGATTTCATGGTGGGTTATCGCTATATGTATAGCAATCAAGCCGATACTATGCTACATCATACAAATACGGTTAGTGATAATCGTATTGTCAAACAGGGCTGTAATACTATGGGTTGTAGCGTATCGCCTAGCGATATGACCATGCACATGCACATGTTAGATTTAATGTATGCACCAACAGACTGGTTGACGCTGATGCTCATGCCACAATTTATGGATATGAGTATGGACATGCGCCCCTTGCAAGGCGCGCCTGATTTCAATGAAAAAGACGCTAATACAGGAGAATACTTATTAGACGAGAACACGCGTAAAGCATTACAAGCGGCAGTGCATCACTCCGAACATGAACACAGCACAGGTGGCATTGGTGACACGGGCGTTTATGCCTTATTTAAACTGTTTGATAAGTCACGGCAACATTTACACATCACCGCAGGTTTAAGTGCGCCAACAGCCGATGTGGGTATTAAACTCAGAAATACCCACGGACAAAACGCAGGCTTTATTCATTATGGGATGCAATTAGGTAGCGGCACTTGGGATTTTAAACCCAGCATCACTTATACAGGGCAATCTCAAGACTGGTCTTATGGAGCGCAACTGAGTGGTATTAGTCGCTTAGGACAACGCAACAGCTCAGGCTTTGCCTTGGGCGATGTATTTCAGGCAACCGCATGGGGCAATTATGCTTTTACTAACTACTTAGGCGCGTCATTGCGCGGCTTATATACCCTGCAAACTAAAAATGAAGGCAAATACAATAATACTTATCATCACATAGGGCCTATGGATTATGCCAGCAGTTATGGTGGACAGTATTTTGATTTAGGTTTTGGCTTAAACGTAACTGTTCCCAAAGGCGATTGGCAAGGTAATCATTTCAGTATTGAATGGTTACAACCCACCCTTGATGATGTCAACGGCTATCAGTTACAACGCACGGGTATGTTAGCGGCAACTTGGGGCGTGATGTTTTAAGTGCTTCACAAAGAGTAGGAATGTTCAACGGCATGGATGCCAACTGAATTGCGCATCCATGCTGAACATTGGGAATATATCTAAACCAAATCCGCCATATCAATCACTTTAGCTTTTCTTAAGCCTAATAATTCCCGCGCCAATTCATAACCAAACTCATGGCATTGTATTAATTCTTCATCGGTAGGAATTAATTTAACCCGAATCCCTGTCATGGGAACGCGTAGTTTTAAACCGCATAATCTATCTTCAACTATGTTTTACAAGTTAATCAAAGTTAATTGAATAGTATTTTTATAATAGATGCTATGATATAATATTAGTTAATTTTATTAACCTAAATAAAGTAAAATGAATAAACAAGAATTTCCTGAAATAAAATTTGCTGAATTATTAATTGGATGGGATAAAGTTAATCATTCTAATGTTAATCCTGTTTATAAAGGTTTTATTCAAATAGAACATGATGACGCGCCTATATCTGCTTATTTTAAGATAATTCCGTCGCGTGAGTTGCTAGTTGAATCTATCTGTACGTTATTAGGCAGATGGTTAGGATTGCCAATGCCTGAACCTTATTTACTTATTATGAGTCCAGAAACCTGTCCACCTGAGGGTAATCCTGATTTACCAGCTTTTGCTACGGTTGATATGAAACAACCTAGTTTTAATCAACGTATATGGGAAAATAAATTCAGCTCAGCAGAAGTAGGGAAACTTATTAAACAATGGTCGCATGTTGTGTCGGCGGCTACTTTTGATGAATGGATTGGTAATACAGACAGGAATGCTGGAAATCTTTTATATGATGGTAAAAACATTACTTTAATTGACCATGACAAAGCTATTAATGAAAATCATCGTTGTGATATTGCTAATAATGGAAACGAATTATTTAATGTACTACGAAATGATGATGAAGTTACTAAACGTTATCATGTAAAAAACTCTAAGAATGAAATTCTTTCGTATGGCGAAACACCCTTTAATATGCTAGTAGCAAAAACATTCGCAACTGAATATTATAAAAATGATAAAAATACTAATAACATTATTGATTTTCTACGGAATCGCATTGGTTATTTAATTGAACATATTTTTTACCAATTGGATATAAAAAACAAAACTTCATATCAAATTAACAACTAAAATAAATCTGATATGTCGCTTAAAAATAATAAACGAGTATTTGCGCCATGAATTCACTTGCATCGAGAATAAAAACTAAATCGCGTATAAAAGGCGAATGGATGCCAATTTATATTGAGCCTATTGATTTATCAGGAGAACGTTTTACTATCGCTATTGCGGCAATAACAGAAAAAAACGATGTTTTGGTATTTAGAACAATACGTTCTGAATTAATTGAATTTATGTACAAAGAACGAGCAGATGAAATTATAGGCTTGATTAATTTCTCTCTTGAATCACTTGAAAATTTTATTAAAAAAGAAAATAATCTTAAATATTGGACATCGCCACTTTCAGGTATTATTAAAGGTGATGTAAGACAAGCAGAGGGGGTTGAATTTAAACATATCATTAACCAAGGTATTCAACGTTGCTCAAGTTTATCCTCGCTTTATACTGAACAAGAAGAACGTCATGAAGAAATAATTCATGAAAACCGTATTAATTCAAAAATTAAAAAATGTTTAATTGATATTGACCCCAAATATAATGATTTTTTTAATAAATCTATTGATTTAGGCGATGTAAGAAAAAGACGCTATGGTTTTGTTGGGTGCGGTTATGTATCAAATATCGCTGTAGCAAATAAATCATTAGAGAATGCGTTAGTAAAAGTCATGGACTTAAATGACCTAAAAAACCACCCAGCCTCACAATTCGATAAATTAGAGCTAATTGTTACAGCTCCTCTTAATACTAATTTTAATAAAAAAACTTCAGCTCAAATTATTGCCGAGAGTAAATTGTATGATATTGATAGCGTTATTATTAATGATAGCCCAATGAAAACAGCGGAATATATTCATCGTAGAGTTGTTAATGGTTTAATACTGTAAATTATGAAAAAAAGCTCTCAAGATAATAATTCAGAATTGATAATTATTGAATCCAAGCAAACACCGCGTTTGGCTTGGTTTGATAATTATCAAGAACAGCAAGATATTGATATTTGGCAGACATTATCACCTGATAGTGATATTGAAGATTGGGAATATAATCAGTAAATCAAACCAAATCCGCCATATCAATCACTTTAGCTTTTCTTAAGCCTAATAATTCCCGCGCCAATTCATAACCAAACTCATGGCATTGTATTAATTCTTCATCAGTAGGAATTAATTTAACCCGAATCCCTGTCATCGGAACGCGTAGTTTTAAACCGCGTAATCTATCTTCAACCATTCTCACGCCTTCACCCGTCCAACCGTAAGAACCAAATACCCCGCCCAATTTGCCTTTTAAATTAACTACGGCTAATGACGATAATAAATCCCATATTGGTTTAACTGCGTCGCCATTAATAGTCGGCGTACCAAATACCAAACCGTCCGCGCCTTCAATTAAATCCACAAACGGCGCAATCTCACCGCCTTCTAAATCATATAAAGACACGCGCACTTTATCGACTGCCATCGCGCCTTCATAAATCGATTCTGCCATGCGCCGCGTATTGCCATAGGAGCTGATATAAAAAATTAATAAGGTTTTTTCATCGGCACTAATTTCACTTTCTAATGCCGAGCGTGATAATTCACGATAACGTTGTACATAACGTTGCGGCTGGTCACGCAATAATGGCCCGTGCGCGGGTAGAATTTGTTTAAATGGCGATAAAGGTTCTATTAAATCTAAAGCATTATTCACGAATGCTTTAAAGGGACGCATGATGTGCGCGTAGTAGTATTCAAAAGAAAATCGAAAATCGCCCACTTCGTCATTAAATAAACGGGTATCGCAAAAATGACAACCAAACACATCACCTGAAAATAGGATATGTTCTTCGAGTAAATGGGTGCATTGGGTGTCGGGCCAATGCAAATACGGGGTATGCAAAAAACTTAAGGTTCTGTCGCCCAGCGAAATTTTATCGCCCGTAAGCACAGGGGTAAAAGCCAATTCTTCTTGCTTTAACAAGGCTTTAAGCATGGATTGGGCTTTTTGTGAAATATATAAGCGTGCTTGAGGGGCGCGGCGCATGAGTTCGGGTAACGCGCCTGTGTGGTCGGGTTCTAGGTGATTTAAAACAATCACGCTGATTTCATCATAACGCGCTACGGATTCTAATCGGGCAAAAAAATCATTAGCAAATAACTCTTTAACGGTATCAATCACCGCCACGCCGTCACTGCCGCGCACTAAGTAAGCGTTATAACTGGTGCCGTTGGCGGTTTTTAAAATAATATCGAAGCTTCGCAAACTAGGGTCTAACGCGCCTATCCAATGCACTCGCTGAGATAACGCAACTGCTTGCGGATAACCTTGGGCATTCAATAGGCTGGTTCTAGTGTTCACGACACTTATGCTCTTTATCATGCGAATGACTACAACTTTGCGGAATGTCTTCGGCATTCGTCAGCGGTAAATAAGTGCTGATTTTATTTAAATCAAATCCCGCAATATAGTCAGAGCCAATTTGAATTAATGGACGGCGAATTAATAAAGGATTTTCCAGCATTAATTCAATTGCCGCAGTTTCATCTAAACTTTCAATATCTATTTCGCCGTATTTAATAGCAGGTGCGCTGGGATTAAACCAATTATTAATCGTTAAATCGCCAAAGAATTGCCGCAAAGTATCAGCTTGCCAATTCTCAGTTAAGATATTTTTAGCAATCACCTCAAAACCCGCTTCAATTAATACTTGCTTTTGTTTGCTATTATTGGAGCAACCGACTTTTCCATAAAAAATTAATGCAGTCATTAATGCGCCCTCAATTCAGCCATTGCCTCTGCCATTCTTTCAGGCGGAATACCTGTGAGTGACCCCGCAGGATTAATAGGCTCACCTAAGTTATTTAATATCGCGCCTTCAATCGGGCAAATACTAGCGCATTGCATATCCGCAAACGCGCCTTCGCATTCGGTGCATTTTTTAGGGTCAACCATAAAATGCGGTTTGGTTTCATAAATGGCATTACTAGGACATACAGGTAAACACGCATGACAATTCACGCATGATTCAATGATTTTTACTGCCATGATGATCTCCTGAGGGCTTTAAATTTTTAGCGTATTAAAAATAGAATTTATTTGACAAGAAATAGGTTTTTACTAGACTTTAAAACCCCATCTCACATAAATAAGGCTTGTTTAATGATGAAAAGATTATTACCGCTATTATTATTACTGTTTTCAGTTAATACTTTTGCCGCTTTGCTCGATATTAATACTGCGACTATAGAGCAACTCGATGAAGTCATGATAGGTATTGGTCAAGTTAAAGCTCAAGCCATTGTGCAGTACCGTGAAAAAAATGGCGCGTTTAAATCAATAGACGAGTTAAAAAATATTATGGGCATAGGCTCTAAGCTTATTGAAAAAAATAGAGCTAAATTAACGGTAATACCGCCCCAAGCTCAGAAAACGTTTATTTGTAGGGTGGGTTTATTATGCCCACCCCATTAATAACATTTAAGCGTTAGCTCTTAGCTTATCTTCTTTAGCAGTCAATTTGCCCGCCTTTGCCATTTCTTCATAAACTGCCATGACCGCTTCTTCAATGTTTTCCATCGCGTGTTCACCGTTGGGCATAATGCCCGCCGTTTCTAACATTTCCCACGGCTCATAACCGACTTTAGAACACAGCACCACCTCACAACCACTCAAAGAACGAATCGTGCGTTGCAACGCCGATTCAGTTTCGCCGCAAGTGGCATCACCACTGCAATACGCGTCAGTTTTACGATGACTAATAAAGCGCACACCTTCGGGTGAGGCTTCATAAATTAAAAACTCTTTAGCATGACCAAAATGCACATTAATCAAACCTTGTCCGCTAGTCGCCACTGCCATTAATACAGGGCGGGTATTTAATTTCTGTGCTTGTTTTTGCAATGCCGCTTTACGTTCTTTTTCTAAACGTTTGCTGTCCATTTCTTCTTGAATCGCCGCGTGAATCACTTTGCGTTTTTCCATTGCCGCCGCGTAATCAATATCCATGTCCTCAATTTTATCGAGCGTAAATTCGTCACCTCTATCTTCGCCCAGCATACCTACCGCATCGGCTCTACATTGACGGCAATGGCGCATCATATTCATATCACCCGCGCAAGCGTCTTGCAGGTTTTGTAATTCATCATGCGTTGGGCCGCGTTGTCCCATAACACCATAAAATGTACCGTGTTCGGCTTCGGCAATTAAGGGCATTACATTATGTAAAAACGCGCCTTTTGATTTAACCACACGACTGACTTCGGCTAAATGTTCATCATTAATACCGGGAATCATTACTGAATTCACTTTTACCAAAATCCCTTTGGCAATTAACATTTCTAAGCCTTTTTGTTGTTGTTCAATTAATATCTTCGCACCTTTTTCACCTTTAATGCGGCGATTATTCCAATATATCCACGGATAGATTTTCGCGCCAATTTTAGGGTCTACACAATTAATAGTAATGGTAACGTGATCGATATTATGTTTTGCCAATTCTTCAACGGAATCAGGTAATGCTAAACCATTAGTCGATACACATAATTTAATATCAGGGGCTTCTTTTGATAAACGTCTAAAGGTTTCAAATGTTTTTTCGGGATTGGCTAATGGGTCGCCCGGGCCTGCAATACCTAATACGGTCATTTGAGGAATATTGGCCGCCACTGCCATAGTTTTTTTAACGGCTTGGTCGGGGGTTAATACCTCAGATACTACACCGGGACGAGATTCATTGGCACAATCATATTTACGATTGCAATAATGACATTGAATATTACAAGCAGGCGCGACCGCAACGTGCATACGCGCAAAATAATGATGGGCATCTTCAGAATAACAGGGATGGTTTTGTACCTTTTCTCGAATAGAATCGGGCAAGCTATCCATTTGACTATCCGTAGTGCCACAAGAACTGGCGGAGCAGCCGCCTTTCGCTTTAGGAGCGTCATTTAATACTGGCAATTGCATCGTTTTAGACCTAGTTGATGAGAGTTGCTTAGGTGTAAGCATGGCGTATGCCAAGGAGCTAATTAACTGATTTATAGATGCTATTTTGTGATTAAGCGATTGATTGTTGTAAAGCTGACAGCGGGGATTTTTTGCTTTTGTGGGGAATAGGACAGGAAGTTGGTGTTAGGATGTGCGCTTGTTTAAACATTATTTAAGAGCTATTTAAGACTGTAATGGACGTTAATTAAATTTTGGAAATTAAATGCTCATTGACAAATTAAAAAATAATAATTTAATACCAAAAATTAGCATCCTTAGAGAAAAACAATAATTAATCTTTTTAGTAAAAATATTTCAATTATTTTATCCTGTTTGTTTTTCATTTTCTTAATATGTATCCTTGCTGTTAGTTTTAATTACAAGGTCAGTATTAATAATAACGATGGCTTTAAATTTGAACCCGCACAAAGCGTATCAATGAAAAATTAGAATATTAAAATTGTAGCCTATGAATAATTTAATTATTAACTCAAGTTACGCAAAAATAATAAAACTGTAGGGGGAAAACATTTTTACCATTAATAACAAGTTCTACAATAGGCGAATATAATTCGCCCCTACAATTACCCTTATTTTTAATATATCCAAGAAAGACGAAAAATAGGTGTTTAAAATCTGGACTTGATTTCTTTAAGAATAAAATAGCGTTCGTGCTTTTTGTGTTGTTCGTGGAAAAATTAGTAACTGCAATTATTAATCTTCAAATTGATTACTAATGCGCATGGCTTCAGTAATAGTAGTGCGTTGAGCAATAACTAATTCTATTGCACCATAACGCAAAGTTTTTCCTACAATATGTTGCCGTGCCATTTTGACAAAATGATGTGGGTCGTGGTGACCAATCGCATCGATTAAATCAGTATTCATTTCTAATAATTCATAAACACCCGTGCGACCTTGATAACCTGTGCCGTTACAGTAAGTACAACCCACGCCTTGTGCAAAACTGTATTGCTCTAACGTTTCTTTTAAGGTTGCTCTGAGCCATGTTTGTTCAAAGGCGTTAGGCTGATAAGGCTCAATGCAGTTTTTACAGATTAAACGTAATAGACGTTGCGCAATAACGGCAAGCAATGAAGTTGCCACAATAAAATTGGGAACGCCCATGTCGACAATACGCATGGGGGTACTAATGGTGTCGTTGGTGTGCAGGGTTGATAATACCAAATGACCTGTCATCGCAGCACGCATAGCAATTTGCGCGGTTTCTTGGTCGCGCATTTCACCAATCAAAATAATATCGGGGTCTTGACGCAGAGCTGAACGTAATACTCTGGCAAAATCTAAGTCGATACGTTCATTAATTTGTACCTGATTGACCCCCGCCATACGGTATTCTACGGGGTCTTCAAGAGTGATGATTTTATTAGAAGTGGAATTAATTTCATTCAACGCGGCGTATAAAGTTGTCGTTTTGCCGCTACCCGTAGGGCCTGTCATTAAAATCATGCCGTTAGGACGATGAATTAAGCGACGAAAACGTTCTAACATATCAGGCGACATGCCCAGCTTTTCTAAGGTAAAGTCACCCGAATTTTGAATGAGTAGCCGCATGACTATTGATTCACCATACAATGTGGGCATGGTCGATAAACGCACGTCTACGGCTTGGTGGCGCACTTTGATGTAAAAACGTCCATCTTGCGGAAGCCGCTTTTCAGAAATATCTAAACTCGAAATCAGTTTAAGTCGTAACACCAACGCGGCAGCAATTTTTAAATCGGCTTCGGCTTGTAGATGCAATACGCCATCGATGCGAAACCGAATAAAGAGTTTTTGTTCTTGTGGTTCAATGTGAATATCAGAAGCGCGAATCTGCACCGCATCTTCAAAGACGGATTTTAATAATTTAACGACTGGCGCGTCTGCGGTACCTTCCGCACTGAGTAATTGATTTAAATCAGTTTCAGTACCTGCTAATTCATAACGCAACTGCTCGGCTAATTCATTAATTTCATCAGTACGCCGATAAGATTGGTCAATGGCGAGCAGTAAATCGGTTTCGCGGGCAATGGCTAAACGCACGGTTTTGTGTAAAACCCGCGTTAATTCATCAACAGCCATTAAATCAGTCGGGTCTGCCATTGCCAAAAACACAGCGTGTTCATTATTTTCGAGCAATAACACCCGAAACCGCCGTGCTACGTTTTCAGGTAATAATTTGACTGTGGCAGTATTGCGTGGATAACGGGCAATATCAATAAAAGGGATGCGTAATTGTTCTGCTAAAAAATTAAGCAGGGTATCTTCTTCAATAAAATGTAAATCGATTAAGGTTCGACCTAATTTTTTGCGGGTGATGCTTTGTTCATTAAGAGCGACTTGTAATTGTTCGCGGCTGATAAAGTTATTTTGAATTAATAATTCACCAATCTGAATTTTTTTATTAGCTTTCATGACAGTTATTTCCAACGTGGCTGGGCATTGAGTTGATTAAAGTGTTGTTGGTTGTCATTGATTTGTTGTTGCCAATTACTATCACCACTAATAATGCTAGCTTTGAGCATAATAATGAGTTCAGATTTTTGCGTTGTGCCTTTATTGACTCTGAATAAATTACCTACATAAGGCAAACGCGCCAGTCCTGTTAAACCTTCTTTGGTCTCATCACTGCGCTCTTGCATCAAGCCACCTAATACAATCAACTGACCATCGTGGGCTTTTACAATACTGTCTGATTCACGCACGGTGTTTAATGCCGTGGGTAATGAATAATCGGCATTATAGATTTTGAAGTTTTTGTCTAAATTTTCGACTTTGGTAATTGAGGGGTGAATATGCAAAGTAATGTCATTATGGTCATCGATTTGTGGGGTGACATCTAAGGCAATGCCTGAGAAAAAAGAATTGAGAATCGCCGTAGGTAAAGCTGAGCTGGTTACGCCACCGATTGAATTTACAGTGCTAATTGAGCTGGCAGAAATGCCCGTGACAAAATATTCATCCCGTCCCACTTTAATAATGGCTTTTTGATTATTCAGTGTGGCAATACGCGGACTCGATAGCACATTGGTTTTACCCTGTGTTTCAAGCATTTCCACTAACGCGCTGAAATTACTGCCAAAATCGCCGCCTCTTGTGCCTAAAGTAAAAGTAGAGGCAAATTTGCTAGGGTCGGGCGTACCAAAACCTGTCAGCATACCACCTGCAAACGCGCCATTTTTAATGAGAAAATCCCAGTTCACGCCGTCTTGATGCCCATTATCGAGAATCACTTCCAAAATTTTGGCTTCTAAAATGACTTGCCGTCCGATTTGGTTTTGCATAGTTGCCAAAAAGCGATCAATTTCTTGTAATTGCATCGGTTTAGCTCTGGCAATAATCACCCCTGATTGTTTATTAGCAATGACTTTAGCTTGTGGGTCTACGGCAATAATGACTTGCAAAGCCTCGTCTAATTCTTGCCAAAAATCGGTATTACTGGTGGTTCTAACCCAACTACCTGAGGCTTGAGAACTTTGTTGGCTATTGCCTTGCGGATTTACGCCTTGGCTGTTGTTATTACTAAAGGAATTATTACTTTGCGAATTGCTTTGACTATTATTTTGGCTATTTTGATTGTTATTATTTTGATTATTATTCTGACCTGAAACCACTAAGGTATTAGAACGGCCTTCGCGCAATAAATCTAATCTATCTAATTTAAACATTTTTGTTTGCAAAGTAGCGGGATAAACGAGATAACCCATATCGGTTTTTTGGCAATCATAGCCATAGACTTTCTGCACCACATTTAATACTTGTTCTACGTTGACATTTTTTAATTCCAAGGAAATAACCCCAGCCACATCAGGATGCACTACGATATTTTCTTTAGAATCAAGCATTAATCCCATGAAAAACTCACGCGCATTTAAATCATGCACTGAAATATTCAATAAACCTTGTTCAGCTTGTTTTATCGGTGTTGCCAACGAACTATCATCGATGACCGTGGGCGGTTTAAGCTTTTTTGGTGTATTTACCGTTGGCACAGCATGAGTGGCTTTGGGTGTTAGGGCTGGTGTCGCACAAGCTGTTAGCAAAGCGATAGCTAAGGGAACAGTAAGCTGAATGCAGGACTTCATGAAGGATTTCTCATCGAGTTTGGTAAGGACGACGCAGTAATTGCAATGTTTTCTTATTACCGTTTTGACTGACGATGACTAGATTGCGACTAATACCTAAAATTTTCACGCTATTATTTAAAATACTGTCACCCTTAGCCACAGTAATGCCATTAATAACCGCATGGCGGCTATTAGGGCTTATCCAAATAGCCGATACAACCAATTCAACATCGGCAACCGCCTGCTCATTAATAGGCACGTCATTGGATAAAGCAGGGGTGGTGGGATCGCGTAATTGCGCTAAGCACACGCTAGTCAAAAGATTTAAACCAATCGCACAAAGCACGCGCCGCGATAAAAATAGTTGACGCTTACACATCTAACCATTTCTCCTCAAAGCTTAAAGTATAGACAGTAATCACAATCTCAGCGCGTGGATAAGTGGTCACGCGATAGTCGATACTATCCCAAACAAAATGCCAAGGCAGGGCTTCTAATAGATTTAAGTAATGCAGGGTCGCCATGTAATCCCCCGAAAAGCGAATCATTAAGCCATGTTTATAAATAGGCTGTTGTTCTTTATTTGCCAATAAAGTAATGACGGGGAGTGTTTTTAATTCGATTAAAGTCAGTTGCTGATTTTGATTTAATACATCACTTAAGGCTTTTGCCATTAATGCAGGGGGTACAAATTTTTTATCCCCCGACATTAATTGCGTTTGCAAACGCGCCGACTCCGCTTTTAAGTCTGATAGTTTTTGTTGTAAGGCGGCGTTAGGTGAGGCGCGTTCATGATTGCTTGCTTCTAATAAGGCTTGTCGTTGCGCATCGTGTTGCTGTTGCAAAGTCACTAATTCTTCAAACAAAGCATTTTGTTTTTGCCGCAAAGGTTCATACAGCAAAGTGTCCCACACCGCCCAAGCCGCGACTAATACCGCCAAGCACACCATGATTTTTTCTTGTTGACTTAGCTGGTTAAATTTTTCTACTAGCTTAGCGAACATTATCATCCTTGCGCGGTAAGAGTTCTAAAGTAGAACTGAGGGTAAAATCTAATTGCTGAGGCTGTTGTTTTGAGGTCTGCATGATTAAAGTCGCAAACGTTTGTCCATGAAACACAGGCTCAGCTTGTAATTGTTGCAAAAAATACGCAATCGACTGGGCTTTAAAGGTACTACCTTCGAGTTGAATACGCGCTTGTGAACTCTCAAAATGCAGCGCCGTCAACCAAATATCGGGCAGTGAACGATTGGCTAAGGCTTGAAAATAAGCGGAAAATCCTTGGGTAGCAATCGCCTCGTTGCCCGTCAATAACTGCACGGTTTGCGTGAGTTCTTGGGTGGCTTGTTGCCAGTGTTCAACTTCTTTTACCAAGGCATTATCGATTTCTTGTTTAGGTAAGCTTGCCAATAAGACGTTTAGTTGCGCCGTGACTTGGGCTACTTGTTCGCGTTGTTGTTGTACTTGCGTTTGCGTGTTTTGCAAATGCCAAAGTAGATAAGCATGAAAGCCGACAATAATTAAACTAACCGCGATAATTTCAGCTAAGTATTGTTGCCATAACGATTTTTGCTGACCTTGTTGAAAATTACTCTGATATAAATTAATACGCTGAGCAATGCCTTGTTCACGCAAGCTAACACCTGCCACTAAGGCACATACTGCTTGTTGCTCACTATTAAGCGCACACTGTTCAACTAGATTGGCAATGTTCACAATACTGAAGCGAATACCATAGTTGGTGGCTAAATTGTTTAGTAATTGTTGTCCGCCCTCTTGTAAGGGGACGACTTCAACTTCGGTAATGGGCGGTATACCGTAATAACTTTCGACATAATCTAAGGAGCGTTGAATTTCTAAGGCGAGGGTTTTATAAGCTAGCAACGCCGCTGCTGAGCTTTCACCTGTTGTGGTTTGTAGGCTTAATTGTTTGTAGCCGATGTCTAATTTACGCGCCAGATAAAGGATACTACCCCTGACAATCACAATCATGCCTGAAGTTTCAGACAAATACAGCAAAGCAACCCCATAAGCATTAGCAGGCAATTTAGCGGCAAGATTGGCTAATACCGTTTCTTGAATATCAATGACTTTAAGACGCAAGCCTGCTAGCTGACATTGATGAACGTAGTCTTGTATAGTCTCATAAGGGCTGGCAACCACATCGAGCATCTTGCCCTGATTCATCCGAATCAACGGTGGCGTGGGGTAGTAATCCAATACGGCATTGTCGACTCGAAAATCAACTAATTCATCGATTTTCCAGCGTATCGCCTGAGCAATTTCGTTTTCAGCAACGGGGGGCTGTTCCACATTGACGCGGCGATAGTGTTCGGCGGTTAGCACTAAAGCACAATCGTAACGAGTCAGTGAAAGCCGTTGTACGCATTCAATTAACTGCTCGGCTTGTGATGTCGTTTTGCTATTGGCAACAAATTCACAATGCTTAAGTAGCGTTGTTTGATTTGCAGTGTAGTCGGCAACGGCTAAGGCAAAGCCTTGGCGAGTGAAACTTAGCCCCACAATACCTTGCGACACTATTTTTTTACGAAAAAATTTTGAGCGTAAGCGCGCCATAAATCATCCAAGTTTGAATAGAGGCAAAGCTCTCAATAGTAAAGAGTTGGTTTGCTTGAGTCCTGATAAATCCACGCTAATAGGATTTACTTATAAGGCAAGCATCATGCTAACTTGCCGTTCTACATAATAAGGTGAGGCCACAACACCGCCCGTTGTTTTGGCTGTTGAAGTTACTTGATAAACAAATCCTGTTGTTCCATCTGTATATGCTGTTGAATTACAAGTAAGCGTAATAGTGAAGCCCGACAATTGACCCGATGGCATTACAGGGGTTACTAATGTGGCGCAAGTTGCACCGCCTTTACTTAATTGATAAACAGCCGCTTCGAGTCCTGCTTTTGCCGCTTGATAGGCGCGTGAACCCAGCACATCATTGGCGGCGTTTTGTTGTTGGCTGGTCGATACTGTGACCGCAAAAAGCCCCAAAGCACTAATCACCACTAATAAAAAAATGGCAGACATCAAACTAAAACCACGCTGAATGGACAATAAGCTTTTCATGGCAGGTTATTAACATGAGTTTCTGAATACAAACTAATACTTTCGTTGCCGCTGGTAAGTGTTAAGTGTATGGCTACTAAGCCGTTGCGTTGATTAACATTGGTATAATTAATACTACAACCGCTCACTTTAGTGGCTAATAACGCACTTGAGCCTGTTATTAAGGTGGTAGGGTCAGTTAAAGCGGCATTAAAACCATAAGCCCAATAACGCCGTAATTCACCTTGACCATCGCCATGAGCATCTGTCGCCACATTATTACAAGCATAAGTGACCGCCTGTTCACTTGCCGATACCACATCAAAACGCTGACTGGCTAATTTGGCAACACTAGGCAAAGCGCATAACGATGTTAATACAACTTTTTGTGGAACACTTGCGCCTGTAACAACAGCCGACACCAGTCGACGAATAGTAGGGACAGTACAGGTGGCATCAGTAGGGTCTTGATAGGGTGGATTACCGTCTACTTGAGTACTACCCACTACGATAAAGTCACCCGCTACAACATCAATGTTTTGTCCAATCGTTTCAAAACAAGTATCTGCACTACTAAATGATAAGGTGTCCCCTTCGGTATTGCCCACGACAGTAGCACAAGAACCACCTCCACCCGTTGCATTTGCCCGATAACGACCACCTGTTTTAGTCGGTAAAAATTCTATATAACTGGCATTAGTTGCCACAGGTACGCGAATACTGTTCGGTACTGCCAATCGTAAATCCCGCCCTATACGGCGCAAGGCGGTATCGGCAATATCGGTTAATGCGGCTCTGCGTGCCACATTAATATATTGATCCACAGGTGTTTTTAAAAAAACCGCCACCATCGCGCTCAAAATCCCCGTAATCACAATCACCATGGTCAACTCAACGAGCGTAAAGCCATGCGGTGCTGTTTTTGAAAGAACCATGTTAATAATCCACTCTATAACCCAACGCGCTCAGCGATTCGCCATTCGGCGCAGTGACGCTCACTTCAATTTCAGCCACACTCGCCGCTGGTACAGTTCCCCAATCTGCGGCTGGATTGACTACAGTGACACTGACGCTATAACTTACCAATGTGCTAACGCCTGTCACTACATCCGCAGTGGTGACAATGCCATCGTAATCAAACATATCATCAAAATTATTGCGTTGGCTGACATCACCTTTACAACCAACGTCACAAGCGATATTTAAAAAATCCTGTAATTCAATTTCTTCAAGTAGCGACTCGGCAATCGCTAGCGTTTGTTTATGTAGCATGGGGTCAACGCTACCTCTTTCGGTGGTATTCATCACCAGCAAAATACTTGCAAGCGCGGTGCTAACAATCACAATGAATAAAATCAACTCAATAAGGTTTATACCTTTTTGTTTTTTATTCATACACATACCCCGTTTCTTGAACCACTTTTATGGTATTGGGCGCGTTAGCAATAGTGAATACAGCAGAGCTACTGGCTTGACCTAATGCGTTAAAACTAATGCTGGCGGCAGGACTTAAACTCACGCCCGTGGGGGCAGTTAAGACGTTACTACTACTAGCAGGTAAGCGTAGATTAGTATCACAACTGCTCGCGCCACTTACACTGGCAATGTTTAGCGTCACTGTGGCGGGAGCGGGTGCTGTTAAATCCACGCAAACCAAACGATGCTGGGCAATAGCGGTTTTTTGAGCGTAACGCAAAGTTGCTAATAACTCATCGGCAAAACCGCGTGCTTCAAAAAATGACTTATCAAAAAATTTAGGTACAGCAACCACACTCAAAATACCGAGAATAATAATTACCATCACTAATTCGATTAAAGTAAATCCCGTTAATTGTTTTGAATGATTACGCATAGCACATACAGGGTTTTCACAACGATGAGTTACTAAAAATAGGGGTAATTGTAGGGGCGAATCATATTCGCCCTTGTACAACGATTCGTTATTAGGGGTAAATATGATTTGCCCCTACATTGATACTATTGCGTAATTTTAAATAGTAATTAACTGATTTTGAAAACCCTGTAAGTTTTTATTACTTTGATAAAAACTAATATAAATAGTAGATAAATTTTGAATAGATTTTAAAATACAGATATTCAATAGTTTTAGTTTAAAGAAAATTAATTATTATTAAGCCTCTAAAATAAAAAAGGCGACTGAAAGCCGCCTTCTTTATTCGCTTAAACAATAATGGCTATTGACTTAATTATTAAGCAGTACAAATTGCAGTAATCGTACTATTGGTTGTACCAAGTGCTGTACCTTGAGCATGTTTTAATTTACACGCAGTAGATGTACCGCCTGCACCTGCTGGATTCGTACAAGTAATTACTGTAGCAGATGCCACAAAAGAAATATCAGTTGGAAGCGTAGCACCTATTAATAAACCCGTTAAATCAGCACAAGTTGATGTACCTGATGTAATAGTAACGCCTGTGCCACCCGCTGATATTTTGCTGTAGTTAATTACACTACCCGAACTCACCGCACCTGCAACACCCTCGGCGGCGGCATCGGCGGCTTCAGTTGATAATCCAGCAAATTTAGGCACAGCAACTGCGGCTAAAATACCCAATACGACAATAACCATTACCAATTCAATTAAAGTAAAACCTGATTGTTGTTTTGTGTTCATTATTTGTTCCTCTTGTTTGTTTATATAAAAATTATTTAACTTGAGATAATTATGACAGTATTTATTAACAGCCACTAGTAATTACCGCACTAATAATGGGTGACGCATTTACTACAGGTTCTGAATAAGTAAAAGAACAATTCATTTGATTACTACCACCAATGACTTGAAAAGTCGCGGTTGTTCCATTTTCAGTATAATCATAACCTTCGGTTTGTAATTGCGCTTGCGTGGGATTAAATACCGTAGTCAAACCCGCCGCCGCTAAAATTCCCGCCACACCAAAAGACGTGACATCAGGATAACCATTAACCACATTAACAATACCCCCTTCTGTACATACTGTACCCGCTGAGCCATTAATATTATTAGCCGTGCCACCCCCACCCGGACAAGTAGCAATATCAGCGACACTATTACGCGCAAATAATACTGCATGAATCATTGCCGAAGTTGCGGCAACACTGCCTCTGGCGGCTTTAAGTTTGGCAATACGCGCATCAATTTGTAAATTATTTAAACGAGGCAACGCGACCGCTGACATAATAGCAATAATAATAATAACCACTATTAACTCAATTAGAGTAAACCCTTTCATTTTACTCCTCATAGCACCACATTATTTAAATTAAAATACACTTTATATCAGTTTCACGCCGCAAAACAACACCCGTTCGACTATTTATAATAGCTACCACCACCCTTTAGGTAACTACCATTATACCCCTGCGCCAATTCACGCTATCAAATGGCTCACCTACTTGAGTGTAGACAACACTAAAGTTTTCAAGTTCATCAATAGATACAGCATATTTTACTAGCATTTACAGGGTAATAAGCGACACAGATAGGGCAGATAGATTTTTTGCTCATTTTTTTAACAAAATATTGTAAAATGGACTTCATTCAAGCAAAGAACAAATTATTTATGGCATGGTTATTTTTATTTTTAGCAGGTTGTATTGAGATTATTTTTGCAATAAGTCTTAAATATAATCAAGGCTTCACGCAGTTAATCCCTAGCATTATCACGGGAGTTTCAGGTATTAGCAGTTTTGCTTTATTAACCTTAGCCATTCAAAATCTGCCTATAGGTACTGCTTATGCGGTGTGGACGGGTATGGGCGCGGTGGGTGTGGCCATTATAGGGATTATTGTATTTAAAGAATCAGCAGATTGGATGCGTTTATTATCAATTATCTTGGTAATAATGGGCATTATTGGTCTTAAACTAAGTGATAATTATTAAGATGCTACAACTTATTTTTCAATCCCCGCTTGAAAGTGATTTATTTAGCCGATTTAGCGTAGGTGATGACATTGTATTTTTAGAAAACGCGCTCTTTTTTTTGTTAAAAAAAGGTCGTTTTAACCTAGAATTAAGCAGACTACAAGAAAAATATAAGCTTTATGTCTTAAAAGACGAATTAGCCGTGCGTGGTATTAATAGTGATGAATTAGTACAAGGTATTAACGTAATTGATTATACGCAATTCGTACAATTAACAGTCACTAATCAATTGAGTTATTCATGGACGTAAAGCATTTAGCAGTCACTGAGCAAGGTTTTTTAATCGATGCTCAAACATGGACAGAAAACTGGGCAACAATGCAAGCGGTTAGTTATGCTATTGAATTAAGCCCAGCGCATTGGGAAATTATTCATTTTATGCGCGAGTATTATATTACTTATAAACATCTGCCTAATACACGGATGTTTATTAAAGCAGTAGCGATTAAATTGGGTACAGAAAAAGGTAATAGTCGTTATATACAAGTATTATTTCCGCAAACGCCTTTAAAATTGGTTTGTTTATTAGCAGGTTTACCCAAACCCCCTAATTGTTTATAAAAATCATTATGAAAAAATTAATTGTTATTATATTGACGCTATTTGTTAGCAGTTATTATCCCGCTTTATATGCACAAAAAAAGTCACTTAAAACGAATAGTTTATTTCAGTATTCAATTTTAAATGCTTTAATGATAGGTGATTATGATGGCTCATTATCATTGAAACAATTAAGCCATTATGGTGATTTTGGTTTAGGCACGTTTGATAAATTAGACGGTGAAATGGTAGCTTTTGATGGCAAGTTTTATCAAATCAGCTCAGATGGTGTGGCTAAACGGGTTTTACCAAGTTTCACTACGCCGTTTGCTGAAGTGACTTTTTTTAAACCCAAACAACGCATCGCGCTTGATAAAACCTTAAGTTGCTCAGAATTATATAGTTTTTTAGATAGCCTACGCGCTAGTGCGAATCGCGCTGTCGCCATTAAAATCACAGGTGAATGGGCAACACTTAAAACCCGCAGTGTTAGAGCGCAAAGCAAGCCTTATCCACCGCTGAGTGAGGCAGTTGCCAAGCAAGCGGTGTTTGAATTTGCAAACATTAAAGCGACTTTGGTGGGTTTTTGGTTGCCGTCTTATTTAGCCAGCGTCAACAGTGCGGGCTATCATTTTCATGCCCTGACCGCTGATAAAAAGTCAGGCGGTCATGTTTTGGATTGCACGCTAACAAAAGCGGTATTAGAACTCGATGCCCTGCAACAATTTCATCTGGCTTTGCCTGAGGGTTTTGACGCGTTGAATTTTTCTAAACCAACGGTTGATTTACAACATCCTTAAGATAGTGTTTCAAAAGAGTAGGTTTTAATTCTAGCTGGAGTTCAAACCTAGGTTTGAACTCCGATTGTTTGATATTAACTAACCTGCTTTTTTGATGCACCATCCTTCTTAAAACCACGATTGCCTTGCAAACCGCCTGTGTGCAAAGCAATAATACGCTGGCCTCGTTTGAAATAACCTTGTTTAATTAAATCATACAGTGCATAAAATAATTTACCTGTGTACACGGGTTCTAAAGTAATAGCGGTTTTATATTCAAACTCAGCCATAAAATTTAATAATTCAGGGCTGGTTTTAGCAAAACCACCAAAAGCATAATTATTATTAATATAATAAGGCTTATTATTTTCAGGAATTAACTGATTAATATCCTTTTCTAAAAAACCATTATTTTTTAATGCCGCAATTCCCAATACGGATATATCAGCAGACGCGCTAGCGCGTAATCCCGCCAGAGTTGTTCCCGTACCGCAAGCCACACAAAGCCAATCATAACTTATATCAATTTCTGTAATAATTTCCGCAATACCCAATAAAGCGAATGCTTGCGCCCCGCCTTCAACTAACCAATACTGCCCCGTTTGCAAATCAGGTAATTCATGCCACTGTCGATAATGGCGTAAGTTGCGATAATCACTACGACTAACATAACGCAACTGCATTCCCCACGACTGCATATCGTGCAAAGTGGGCGTTAAAATTAATGGCGGTTCACCACGAATTAAACCTATAGTATTAATTGGTAAAAGTTTTCCTAAATAAGCTAAAGCATGTAAATGATTAGAATACGCCCCGCCCATACTAATTAAGGTATCAACATTTAAAGACAGCGCGTGATTGACGCTATATTTTAATTTACGCCATTTATTACCCGAAATAATAGGATGCAGACAATCATCGCGTTTAATCCACAGTTCAATACCCTGTGCATCCAGATAGTTATCGTGAATAACTTGTAAAGGCGATGGGGTAAATTGTTTAATTAAAGCAGTTAAGCCAAGTGACATAATCCATCCTATAAAAGGTAGTGCATCAAAAAAGTAGGCTAGTTAATATCAAACAATCGGAGTTCAAACCTAGGTTTGAACTCCAACTAAAATAGCGTTTTGTTAAAACCTACTCTTTTGAAGCACTACCCTATAAAAATACCCTTCAATACGCAATACAACATCATAAATTAACATTGCGACAATTTGACTCATGTTAGTTAATCCTAAATCAATCGACTGTCTGCTTAAACCTTAAGTTAAAATACTCAATTATTATGCGTAACTTAATACATTCTCTAAGAACCCGTCTTATTGTAATGACCTTAGCCTTTTTATTATTACCTAGCGGTATTTTAGGTTATTTAGGCTATAACTATTTAGCAGATACTATTAAAAATAATAACATTCGCGCCGTTGGGCATATTGCCGATGCTAACCAAAAACAATTAACCTTATTATTAAGCAATACCCAAAAACGTGCCGACCGTTTTTTGGTGCGATTATTATTACAATGTTTAGCTAAATCAAATAACTTACAACAAGCTTGTATTCAAGATGAATTACAAGAATTTATCAATAATGAACAAGCCATAGGTATTAGCCTTTATCAGTACAATAAAACCCAAGCGACCTTAGGTTTTATTGATAATAAAAATATACCCGATTTTATTCAAGGGCAAATTGGCGTGTTTGTACATGCTAATAACCAAGAGAGCGGTTATTTTTATATTCAAAGTCGCTCAAAAAATTATCAATTATTAATTAAATACCCACTACAGTCTATTCAAGCCATTTTTAATATAGAGCCTAATTTAGGTGAATCAGGCGATATATTTTTAGTAGACAAGCACGGATTTTTTATTACTCAGCCGCGATTATTAACCACCAAAAGCATTAGCGAATCTGCCAACGACCACGCCCTGCATCATTGCCTTGGGGCTAATAATGCTGAAATACTCGATATTGACCGCCGTAATATTCAAATTATTCACAGTTTTCGTTTTATACCCGAAATAGGCGGCGGTTGTATTATGGCACATTTAGACCAAGCCGAAGCATTTGCTAGCTTACAGACACTCCGCTGGTCAGTTATTATGATTACCGCGAGTTTAATTATTATTGCCTTTATAATTGCCTTAATTGTTGGCGGTAATATCAGCAAACCACTTAATAATCTGTGTGCCATTACCAAACAAATTATTAATGGTAATTATGCAGTATGTGCGGCAATTACAGGTGATAAAGAAATCGCCCAATTAGCCCGCGCTTTTAATGCGATGGCAGAAAAACTACAACACGCCTTCAATGAATTGCATCAACAACAAGAACAATTAGAAGCCCAAGTCATTGCGCGTACTCAGCAATTATTACTTGCCAAAGAACAGGCGGAAAATTCATTATTATTATTACAACAAACCCAAGAGAATCTTATTCAAGCCGAAAAAATGGCGGCATTGGGTGGTTTAGTCGCAGGGGTTGCTCATGAAATTAATACCCCTATAGGAATTACTTTAACCTCGGCGACTTTTTTACACGAACAAACCCAGCAAGTAATAAACTTGTATCAACAAAATGAATTAGATGCCGATGGCTTAGATAAGTATTTTGATAATGCCAGCCAAGCCAGTCAATTAATGACCATTAATTGTCAACGCGCCGCGAGTTTAATTCAAAGTTTTAAACAAGTCGCCGTTGACCAAAGCAGTGATAGTCCTAGAGAATTTAGGATAAAAGCTTATTTAGAAGAGGTTTTATTAAGTCTACGTCCCAGTATTAAAAAAGAAACTATTAGTATTCAACTGCATTGCCCTGATGATTTAAGTATTCATGGTTATCCGGGGGCATTATCACAAATTATCACCAATTTATTAATGAACTCATTAAACCACGCTTATGATAATCAAAGCCGACAAGGTATTATTAGCATTCAAGTAACGTTATTAGAAAAACAGCTCATTGAATTAACTTATAGCGATGACGGTAAAGGTATTAGTGAGCCATTACAACACAAAATATTTGAACCTTTTTTTACCACCCAACGCGCTAATGGCGGTAGTGGTTTAGGGCTACATATTGTTTATAACATTGTGCATCAAACTTTAAAAGGCACATTACGCATGAGCAGTATAGAAAATCAAGGCACAACCTTTATAGTGTCTTTTCCCCAATATTTATAATCATATTAATTCATAGGCATTAATAATGAGTGAAAAAAAAGCACTTAATTTAAAAATTAGCACCACCGCCCCAAAAACTGTGGCTAATTGGCAAAGTCCTTGGCGAATTTTAATTGTTGATGATGAGGCAGATATTCACGCGGTGACCCGCTTAATTGTGAATACTATTATTTTTAAAAATCGACCTATCGAATTATTACACGCTTATTCAGCCTCTGAGGCGCGGCATTTATTAACTGTGGAAAAAAATATCGCTATTGTTTTATTAGATGTGGTCATGGAAACTAATGATGCGGGTTTGCGTTTGGTGCAAACCATTCGTAATGATTTAAATAATCATGATGTTCGCATTATTTTACGCACAGGACAACCTGGACAAGCCCCTGAGCAACACGTTGTATTAGATTATGATATTAATGATTACAAAGCTAAAAATGAATTAACCGCGCAAAAATTATTTACTACCATTATTGCCGCGTTACGCGCTTATGAAACCATTATGTCTTTAAATAAAACCCGTATGGGTTTAGAAAAGATATTACACAGCTCAGACTCACTATTTAAAATACAATCGATGCAAGAATTTGCTTCTGGGGTATTAACGCAATTAAGTTCTTTTTTAGGTTGTCAACCGCGTGGCATTATTTGCGTTGAGGGCGATTTGAATCAAGCTGTTATTAATAGCGTTAATTTAAATCCTTATAACGTCAAAATAGTGGCGGTCACTGATGAATTTAAATGTTGTTTGACTTGTGGATTAGATGAGTCGTGCGGACATAGTGATATTGTTAAGTTAATTCGTAAAACTTTAAATGAGCGTAAAAGCCAGTTTAATGAGCAATATACGGTCTTTTATTTAGATAGTTATGATAATAAAGCCACCATTGCTTTAGTGCATAGTGATAGTATTCTCGATGAGCATGATAAACATTTATTGCGGGTCTTTACCTCTAAAATATCAATTGCTTTAGCGAATGCTATTCATTATCAAAAAATGATTTCTTTTGAACAAGCCTCAATTACTGATTTTTTAACAGGCTTATATAATAGACGGCATTTATTGCGTTTAGGGCTGACCTTATTAACCAATGCCCAACGTAATCATATTCCTTTTATAGTCGCTATGCTCGATATTGATTATTTCAAACGCATTAATGATACTTATGGTCATGATGGCGGCGATATAGTATTGCAAGCCGTGAGTAGTTTGCTTAATACCCATTTTCGTCGTTATACCGATGTAGTGGCGCGTTATGGCGGTGAGGAGTTTTGTGTATTGGTGACTAATGTTAATAAAACTGAGGCATTTCATTTATTTGATAAATTTCGTATGGCTTTAGAAAATCATAGTATTGCGCTAAATAATGACAGTATTAAAATAACGGTGAGTATTGGTATTAGTAGCACCGTTATTAATAATTTAGATGAGATGATAGCGCGAGCCGATAAATTACTCTATCAAGCCAAACAAGCGGGGCGTAATTGTATTATGATTGATTAATAACTGTGGGAGTGCAAGCT
>JBAQSX010000039.1:0-30881 GCA_049296695.1 Methylococcaceae bacterium
GTTAGATACATACCGATAAATTCTAATAAGCTATTAGTATTATAAGCGGTATTTGCAATTATAATTTCATCGTCTATATCTGTGCCTTGCCAATTAACATGGCGACTCATGCGATAATCATCTTGAGCAAATACTTTTTCTGCTTTAGTTTTATGCCAACCTTGCCATTCATGAGTAGTAGTATCGAATTTATCAACATATAAACTATGGTCAGGCGTAACTAATAAATCTACGCCGCGACTATTAAAATGTAATAAGTCACCACGATAAGTATAAGCTTGGATTCTTTCTACGTTTTGCCACTGTGCTTCTCGCGTTTGTGGATTCATAGTTAATACTTCACTACCAATCACTATTTCATTAAAGTATTTCCAACCGTTTTTCGTGAGTATTTCAGTATCGCTTGAAAAACAAGGTTCTAAGGGGGTCACATTTACTATTATGCCGCAATTGGAAACGAATACGCCCGCTTCTAAGGCAAAATTACCTGCCTCAGGCGCGGTTAAACAATAAACATCATGCTCGCCTGCTACTTCACGAATTTGGGCAATTTTGTGATTTCTACGCTCTGTCGTGCCTCTAAAACTATTCAGTTCTTCAGGAAAACGTCTAAAAACACTACGGTCACACTCCAAAAGCCGCGCCGCGCCGCGTATTGAACCTGTTTCATCTAAAGCTTTACGCACCACATCGGCGGTGATTTCTTCGCGATATTTAATATAACGGGCTATTTCAGCTTGTTTTGCTTTACGAGCTGTGTCATTTGACCACGCTTGTTTCATTAATTCAGCATGTTGCGCTCTGGCTTGTGGGTCAGCATAACGTTTAATCATCGCTTCTGAATGCGCTTGCCGTGTCGCTTCGGTTGGATTTTGGCGTTGCGCTAAAACACGCTCACGAATTTGTGCATATTCAGGACGATGCCAAAAACCCAAAGCGCGTTCACGTTGTCCTTGGCTGAATTTTTCTTTCCATTGTGGATTTTGGGCATTGCGGGCATACGCGGCTTTTACTGATTCACCGTGGGCTTTAGCATCAAAACCTTCACCATAGGTTTTGCTATTGTGATAACGCAGATGCTCACTGGCATTCATACGGGTGATATTCCACGGATAATTATTACGCCGCTGACCATCAATATGATGTCTATGCGTTCCTGTCATTTCTTCATAAACGCCGTGACGTAAATTCCATTCATCCGCGAGTCTATGGGTGGGATACATGCGATTATTTGAAGTTTGATAAATCATTTCATAACCACGGCGCGTACTACGATAAAGCGGCATTAATGACGCGCCCACGCGTAAATTACCCGCTTGAACCATACGTCCATCACGATTTAAAAATTCATGGTCGGGCGTACAAAAAATAGATTCGCCTGAATCGAGTATTAATTCAATTAATTTATCGCGTCCAATATAACGTGGAGCTTCTAATAATGAGGCAATTATTTGTCCACAAGTATTAATACTATAACCCCAAAATACTTCGCCACTTTCGGCACGTTTTGCCATTTCTTCTAAGCTCGGGGCAGTACCATCTAATAATGCCACGCGAGTATCACCACGAAAACAACGTGCGTAACTAGATTTCCCCAAACAAATAACGAGTACATCTCTGGGTATTTTAAAATATTCAACGGTTCGAGCTAATGCAAATGAATTAGGTGGAATAATACATACGTCCGATTGCACATCAACAAAACTATTCGGGTCAAACGTTTTAGGGTCAACAATCACTGAATTTATATTAGTAAATATTTTAAATTCATTAGCGCAACGCACATCATAACCATAACTTGACGTGCCATAAGAAATGACTTTTCCGCCTTCACTATGACGCACTTGACCATCCACAAAAGGATTAATCATGTCAGTTTCACGCGCCATGCGGCGTATCCATTTATCCGATTTTATACTCATGTCGTTTTAATTCTGTGTTAATAATAATAGTTAATTTACAGGAGGTCAGGCTTTGCCTGATAGTCAGGCAAAGCCTGACCTCCGATTATTTAATTCCATAATGAATATATCAGCTAGTTTATTGATTACACCTTGATGCTGGGTAATAAAAGCCTTAGCGTTATTGGCTAAAGTTTTTCTGCTGGTTTCATTATGATATAAATTTAATACGCTTTGTTCAATAGCCTTTAAATCAAAACACTGCACAGCGGCTTGCTGATTTAATATCGCCTCAGCAATGGCTTTAAAATTACGCATATATTGCCCAAATACTATAGGCGTGCCAATCGCGGCGGGTTCTAAAATATTATGTCCACCAATATCCACTAAACTACCGCCTACAAAACTTATATCAGCAGTTGCATAAAATAATTTTAATTCACCGATGCTATCGAGTAAATAAATATCGGTATCACTTTGACAAAGTTGGTTTGAGCTTTTCGTAATGAGTTTATAAGCGTGTTGCTCAGCGAGTTTTATAATAGTATTAAATCGCTCAGGATGGCGTGGCGCGATGATAATTAATAATTCTGGAATTTCTTTTTTTAAACATGGATACAAACTTAATAATTGTGCTTCTTCATTATCATGCGTGCTTGCCAGTAACCAAACAAAACGCTGTGCAAATTGCGTGTCTTTAATCAGTCTGGCTTGATTTAATAAATCTTGAGAAATACTTATATCAAATTTTATATTACCTAAGTGAATGACTTTATCAGGTATTGTGCCAATTTGAATAAATCGCTCAGCATCTAATCGGCTTTGCGTGAATATTGTGCTAATAGTAGCTAAAGCAGGTTTAATTAAACTGGGTATTTTTTGATAACCGCGTGTTGATTTTTCAGATAAACGCGCATTAATTAAATATAAAGGAATAGTATTTTGATGACATTGTTTGAATAAATTGAGCCATATTTCAGTTTCGACAATAACGGCAATTTTAGGTTTAAAGTGTTTTAAAAAACGTTTAACAATAATCGGTACATCATAGGGCAGATAAACGTGGCTAATATTATGAGTTAATATCGATTGTACCCGCGCAGAACCCGTAGGCGTAGTCGTGGTAATTAATAGTTTAATATCAGGCTTTAACTGTTGCAGTAATTTAATTAAAGGAAAAACAGCCTCAGCCTCACCCACAGAAACGGCATGAATCCACAAGTCACAACTTTGTGGCTCCGTTTGATAAAAACCGAGTCGTTCTTGCCAACGTTGAGCATAAGCGGGAGCTTTGCGGCTACGCCATAACAGGCGCAATAAAATGAGGGGAATGGCGAGGAAAAATAAGGCGTTGTATAGATAGCGCATGTGTGTCTGAATCAGGATTTTCAGGATTAAAAGATAGCCAAGATGAATTGTATCCTGTTTATCCTAACATCCTGTTAATCCTGATTCAGAGTTTACTTATTCAGCTACAATGTTGATGTGAACGATAGCGTTGACATCAGTGTGCAGATGCAAATGAACTTCGTGCTGACCGATGTGACGAATCGTGCCGTGTGGTAAGCGAATTTCACCTTTATCAACGGCAACACCTGCTTGGTTAATCGCATCGGCAATGGCATGTGGACCTACTGAACCAAATAAACGACCTTCTTCACCTGCTTTATGGGCAATGCTTACTTGTAATTTGCCTAATGCTTCAGCGCGTGCTTGGGCAGAGGCTAATTTTTCACTGGCAATTTTTTCTAATTCAGCGCGGCGCACTTCAAATTCAGCAATTTTAGTGGCGGTTGCAGGCACTGCTTTGCCTTGTGGTACTAAATAGTTTCTACCATAGCCCGCTTTAATAGTGACTTTGTCACCTAAATTGCCTAAATGGGCTATTTTTTCCAGAAGAATGACTTCCATTATGTGTCCTCGTTTTTTATAGAGTCAAATCACCCAATGGGGTGATTGCTTGAATAGTGTTTAAGCAACGCTTAACGCTCATTGCTAATCGTCTTTTTTAGCTAAGTTCACAGTTTTGCGTAAGTTCAGCCAAGGGTCGGTTAAGCCCACTAGGGTAACCAAAATAATGGCATGAGGGATTAAAAACAGCGTGATATAAAACATGTAAATCACATAACGGGCATGTTTTACGCGGGTAAAATAGCTGTGCAAGGTTGCAGTGCCGATAAAGGTATAGAGCAACATAATCAAAATGCTGACATTAGCAGATACTTCAGCGGCTAAACCCGTCGTTCCTAAAGCAAATACTACCGTCGCAGAGCTGATTAAAGCCACGCTGGTTTGTGATTGCAAAGATAAATACTCGCGTTTAAAGCCGCCCTCGTTATAAAGCATCGCTTGCCACCAACGACCCAAAAACAGTCCAAATAATAAACTGCCTACCGAGCCTGAGGCGACGATGCCTGTCATATAAGGTGACATTTTGTCTATCATCTGGTGCGCTTCAATGGGCGCGTCTGTGGCAATCATGGCAGATAACATAGTCTTCCAAAACACCGCCACTTCAGTTTGATAGCCATAAAAACACAACACGCCAATAATGCCTAGTAGCACCGCAATTTCTATGGCCAGCGATAAATGTCGTCCTTCGCGTAGCACAATTGAAATCAACCACACGGGCAACCATAGCACCAGCGAATAAACCAAAGTAAATTGGAAATTACCAACGACCAAATAACCCAGTAATGCTGAAACTAATACCGAACACGCTAAAATAATTAAACCTTCATAACCACCGCGCCGTAGTGTCACTAAGGCAACCGAGGCTGAACTGAACACATTAATAGGAGGAATTATCAGCGACAATAACGCCAGCGTAGAAGCCACCATCATGGCTTGCACACGTCCACGCATAATATAAGTCGCTAACCAGTGATTCACTGCTACCTCCTATCAATACTTATTTATGAGCGTCGCAAAATGGCAATAAGGCGATAAAACGCGCTCTTTTAATTGCCACACATAATTGTCTTTGATACTTAGCAGGTGTTCCTGTGATACGGCTAGGCACAATTTTGCCCGTTTCGGTCACATAATCGCTCAACAAATCCAAATTTTTATAATCAATTTGTATTTCGTTTTCTGAGCTAAAAGAACAGAATTTTTTACGTCTGATATTACGAGCCATGAGTTTTCCTTAAATTCGATGAGATTTGGGTTTATTCTGCAATAACGTCGTCAGCGTCAAATTCTTCCGCGTCAACATCATCTTCATCTTCGAGGCTAGCCGCCGCTAATGCCGCCGCTTCTTTAGCCGCTAAATCTCTGGCTTTAGATTCTGCAATGCGTGATTCTTCAGCGGTTGCAGTGGCAATTGCTGAAGGCGTAGTAATGGCTTCTTTTTGCAAAATAGTCATGCTACGCAAAATAGCATCGTTAAAACGGAAACCTGTTTCTAATTCCGTTAAAGTCGCTTGATCAATTTCAACATTCATCAGCACATAATGCGCTTTATGAATTTTTTTAATTGGATAAGCCAAATGTCTACGACCCCAATCTTCTAAGCGGTGAATAGTACCCGCCGCGCCTTCAATTAAAGATTTATAACGATCCAACATCGCAGGCACTTGCGCGCTTTGATCAGGATGCACTAAAAAGACAATTTCGTAATGTCGCATTCTATTTCCTTTTGGTTAAAGTCTCCCTTCTTTGGATAAAGAAGATGAAACAAGGTGTTGCGCGTTATGCGCGTGAGCCGAGCATTGTAGAGTTTTTTTTAAGTATTGAAAAGCATAAGTTTTTTTCTAAGTATTTTTTTTTGAAAAGCAATAGAGACACTTACAAACTAAGCTATTTCATTTTTTAAAATCTATTTCATAATAATAATTTACTTTAAGCATTCTTTTTTAATTACCTAAAAATTAGGCAAACACTAAAGCTTTAATTATTGGATTTGCAAATAACCAGAGCCACTTCACTTGACTTTATTTTAGTCTATCTTAGTGCCTTTAATTTAAAATAGCTTTTATGACTAAATTCTAGTTTACATATTAATAGTAATAAACAAACGGATAGTTTACTTTACTTCAAAACGATCAATGCCGCGAAATACAAAGGCAGGATTAATTCCAAAAGCCTCTTTAAAACTATGACTAAAATGCGGCGCGTCAGCAAAACCCGCATCTACTGCCGCAAAAGTCATATTATCAGCACTATTTAAACGTTCTACTGCTAAAAATAAACGTCGCCACGCCCGAAAACGGCGATAAGACATATTAGTATGCTGTTTAAATAAATGTAAAAAACGCGAAGGCGATAATGAATTTATTTCAGCGAGATACTGATATGAAAAGTGATTATCGGGTGTGTCGCAAATTAAATGAATCGCCCTTTGTACACGCTTATCTAATTGCATCTTTAAACTACCATCACAACCCAATATTTTATCTAAATACTGCTCAATTATTACTTTTGAAGGATTTGTTTCATAAATCCATTTTAATTGTGCAATTAAGCTCTCATCATAAAATAAGGTTATTTGTCGCGTTGCATAATTAAATCGCCGTTGACAATAAAGAAAATCAACACTATCACGCTCAATAAATATTTTAGCGTGAATGCCACGACCAAAATTAAGCGCGTGTTTTATCCCTACAGGGATTAAAACGCAACGACAAGTTTGCCAATTGCCATTGGCTATTTTAATTAAAAACGGTTCATAAAGACCAATATGTAAAGCAACCGCCGCATAAGTATGGGCATTGAGTTGTTGCGATAATCCAAAATACAACAGCCGATTACGCCACATAAATAAACGGGTATAACTAGGATAAACAGTCAACATAGCCAGTTTCTACAAGATTTTAGTGTCCTAAGCGCATTATAATAGCTAAAACTCTTTTTAATAAGGACAACTTAAATGAATACTGTGAGCGACTTTAAAAATACCTTTACTACTTTACTCAATAATGCTCAAACCACACTTATTGAAGATTTTAGTTTTTTAACATTACCGTGTAATCAAAAACCGTGGTTAAACACAGCTATTAAAATCAATCAGGGCGATAGTTTTAGTTCTTTTGCTATAGGACACACAGAATTAATAGGTACAAGTATTCAATTTAATGCCAGCTTTCAATTATGGTTTAGGATTAGTTTAACAGGTGACATATTTCGCGGTACAAGAGATAGTCATAGTTTTATTGCTGATAACGCTGGGGATTTATATGTGGCTAGTTATTTTCCTGCTGAATGGACAACTAAAACAGGTGATATTGCCATTGCCGATGAAGCTTATCAATTAGTAAGCGGTGAATTTGAAATTTTATTAATTCGTTGGCAAACTAATCCTTTAACGGGCTTATTAACACTTTTTAAACAAAGCGAAAATAATCCCTTAATTGCTTTAGAAATTGAGCGATTACAAACTACTAATAATCTACCTAAAGAATGGTCTTATTTATGGTTTTTAGGCCCTGCTGAAATTTATCAATACCAACATAACGATAAACCCATAATGTGTTGTCATACCCATAAAGACTGCGGTTTATTACAAAAAGATATTGATTTGAGTTTTAAAGAACAGACTTATCTGCACTGGTCGTGGAAAATAGAGCAATTACCCTCAGCTGTCAGAGAAGATACGCTAGCCACGCATGATTATTTAAGTATCGCCGTGGAATTTGATAATGGTCAAGATATAACCTATTACTGGAGTGCTGAATTAGAACCTGAAACTGCGTATCGCTGTCCAATTCCGAGTTGGCATGATAGAGAAACCCATGTGGTAATTCGTTCAGGTATGGAAAATTTAGGTGAATGGTTTGATGAACAACGCGATATTTATGCCGATTATCAGCGCGTAATTGGTGGCGTTATGCCCAATAAAATTGTGCGCATTTGGTTGATTGCGGTTAGTTTGTTTCAACAAAATCAAGGCGATTGTCAATATGCTGGTATTCGTTTTTTAAGTGATAATATTGTTACTGAAATACTCTAAATATTATTAACTAAAGTTACGCAGTAGAAAGAAATAATGATTTATCTATACGGAATTATTAAATTGTAGGGGCAAATTATTATTTGCCCTTGTGCAACAGTTATTAAGGGCAAATAATAATTTGCCCCTACAATTCTAATATATTTAGTAACGCATTAAATATGAAGACACTGTAGTTTCTATCTACAATGCAGAGGAATTATAGTGTTCGCCAAAAATCATCTTGTTCAATTTGCAAAGTTTTAAGATTTTGGCTTTTGTCATAAGCGACTTTGGCTTGTTTCTTTTTACCAAGCGCGTTGAGAATAATACTGAGATTTGCATACCAACTAGCATGACGCGGCTGTTGATTAATGGCTTGTTGCAATAAAGGTAAGGCGGTTTTAGCATTACCTTGTTGATAATGCGTGATGGCAAGCATGTGCAGTGCGGCGGCATGGTTGGGATTGCTTTGTAATATCGTACTAAATATCCCCGCCGCTTGCTCTGTTTCACCTGCATGTAGACAGCTCATGCCTTGAAAAAAATAACCTGCGGGCAAGCTTTCATCGAGCGGCTCTAATATTTCGTCATTTAATGGCGCGTTTAAAACGGCTTCTAAGGGTTGTAAAAAATCAGCATAACGCCGCCATTTTTCAGTCGATGTGTTGTAAATAGGTTGACGGACTTGCCAAACACTAGCCGTTTTTACGGCGCGTTCTAGGTTTTGGTAATTTAATACGGAATCTGTCCAATCTAATTCTAAATAAGCAAGAATTTTTTGAGCGGCAGTTTCAGTATCAGCGACTACATCTTCATAGCGAATCGTCAATATCGGTTTGTGTAATACGCTATCCCAATGGCGCATTAAGGCTTGATGATCACGCAGTTGCCAGCCTATATCAGTTAAGTCGTAGGCAAAGCCCATGCCGCCGAATTTAGCTTGATAATCAGTGAAATAATTAGACACTGCCACATCACGCGGTTCGCGTAGTACATGAATAATCGGGGCATTAGGAAACAGTAAGCGAATTAAACCGATGTGTTCAAAATTGTGCGGCAATTTATCGACAATATAACGCGCATCAGGCGCGTATTGACGCAATTCGTTTAAAACTTCATTGGCAAAATACTGGGCTTGTTGAAGGGTTAAATCACGCACACACTCAGGATAGACTTGTCCTGAACCTATATGGCGTTCCCACGCATTAAGCTTTTGAATAGTATTGGACAGAATAGCAATTTCACCTGCAACAAAAATATCTTGGTGACCGCCAAGAATTTGTTCAACTAGAGTTGTACCTGAGCGTGGCATTCCTAAAACAAAAGTCGGCAAACTAGAATGATGACCGTAATTTTGAGTGCGTTTCATAAATTCGGCATTAAAGGTACGGCGGAGCATAGTACAGTGTTGACTATGTTTTTGCGCACTATAAGGTAAGCGTTTGCGATTAGCCGCATTGGCTTGATTCACAAAATGAAACGCTTTTGCATAGTCTTTGCGGTGTTCCCACGCGGCGGCTAAATCAAATAATAAACCGCTCGATACTGCACCTTGTAAGCTAGGCATATAAGCAATTTTTTCAATACGCTCCAATATTTGCGGATCATCGGGAAAACGCCGTGCATTAATCAACGCGCCATAACCTGCAATAGGATGTTGCACAGTAACCGTTTCAAAATAGGTCACTGCCTCGTCAATACGTCCCCATTGCAATAATAAATGTCCCAAACCCAAATAAGCAGGTACATAGTCAGGAATCAATGCTAAAGCTTGTTGATAATAAGCTTGTGCTTGGCTTTCTAATTCAGTAACGCTAGCGATTGCAACTAAAGCTTCGGCGCGTTTTAAACCTGTATCGTTTTCAGTCAAACTTATGGCTTTTTCAGCGGCACGTTTCGCGCCTTGTTCATCAAAATGGCGTTTACCTAGTTGAGCTAATTGCGTCCACAACGACGAATTATCAGGGTCGATTTTTATTGCCGCCTGTATATAACGTACTACCTCACCATAATGTCCTTGTACTCGCGCAAGTGTGGCGAGTTGAATGCGTAACTCATTGTCATCGGGATATTTTTTTAGGGTTTGCTTTAAAGTATGTGAAGCTTGGTCGTGTTTATCTTGAGCAGACAAGATAAAAGCAAGTAATTTCACGCATTTAATTTCATCCACATTAGCATCTAAGGCTTGATGGATAACAGTTTCAGCCGCCTCCCAACGATTCAATGCCACATAACAATCCAGCGCAACAAGTAACCATTGTTCTAAATGAACAGCCCCTAAAAGTTGGGCTTGCTCAATATAATCTAAAGCAAGTTCATAATCATTTAAGTACAAAGCGCAACGTGCCGCATTAACGCGCATAGCGGCTTGTTGGGTTTGGGGTGCTTGGGGCAGAACTGCTTGTAGGTCTACCATGCTTTCAGTAAAACGTCCCAATTGCATAAATACTAAACCACGCCGCGCCTTTGCCAGATAAAGATCAGGCTGTTGGTTTAAAGCTTGAGAGAGCGCGTCCAACGCGGCAACGGGTTCTAGTAACAACAAAAGAATCGCGGCAATATCGGTTAAAATTTCAGCATTGAGCATTTGCGTATGGGCTTGCAGGTGTTGCAGACAATCGCGCCCTTGCTCAAAGTTGCCTTGTTGGCAATGCAACACACCCAATAAAGCCAATAAAGCCGCATCATCACTGTGTGCATTTAATGCTGTTTGACAGGCGTTAAGGGCATCATCTAATGCCCCGCTTTGTTGCAAAGTTCTAATCGATTGAATAACTGACATAAGGCATTAAAAGTTATGAAAATTTAAAATTTGTTTATTTAATCGTGATTAATCTATAAGATTTTTTATTAAAACTTGACATGATTGTAGAGGCGAATCTGTCGCCCTTAAAATACTAAAGTTATTTAATAATTTTTAATTATTTTAAAGTCGCCTTATTATAAAAAATAAGGCGACTTTATTAATTGTTACTACAAATTTATAAACGCATAGGCATAACAATAAATTTGTATAACTGCTCATTAGGCTCATCAATAAAACAACTGCTGGCATTGCTTGCAATCGTCAATACTGCCAATTCAGAATCTAAATTAGAAATCGCATCTAATAAATACTGCGCATTGAAAGAAATCACTAACGGCTCACCGTCATATTCAATCATTAATTCTTCTTCAGCTTCGTCATGATCGGGGTTGTGGGTACTCAGTTTGAGACTCTCTTTATTAATATCAAAAGTGACCCCTTTAAATTTCTCATTGGATAAAATCGCCACGCGGGTTAAAGCATTTTTTAATAATTGCTTTTGAATATGAATGCGATGGAAAAAATCCTGTTGAAACACTTTACTAAAGTCGGGATATTTAGAATCGACCAGTTTCGCCGAGAAAATTAAATGCTTAATCGAAATCCGAATATTATTAGTCGAGAATTCAACTTTTAAATCAGCCTCAGGGTCATCAAGCAAGCGGTTTAATTCTAAAACACCTTTTCTAGGCAGAATAATACGTTGTTCATAACCTGTGGGTTGTTCTAATTGGTCTTCATAAATCGATAAACGATGACCATCAGAGGCGACTAATTTTAATTGGCTGTTAGAAATATGCAGTAATAAGCCGTTTAAATAATAACGCACGTCTTGGTTTGCCATACAAAACAGGGTTTTGTCTAAAGCCTTTTTAAATTTACCCGCATTAATAATAAATTGGTTTTCTAAATCGGCTTCTGCAAAATCAGGATAATTTTCAGCAGGCAAACAACTCAAAGAAAACTTACTGCGATTAGCGGTAATTTTTACTTTGTCGTCTTGTTGCAATTCAAAATTAATCTCTGAACCTACAGGTAATAATCGACAAATATCTAAAAACTTACGCGCTGGCACAGTGATTGAACCCGACTGTGCGTTTTCAATGCCAATTTTGGCAATGATTTGAATTTCTAAGTCTGTACCTGTGAGTATTAATTGCTCATTATCAATGACAATCAATACGTTAGCTAAGATAGGTATGGTTTGGCGTTTTTCAATAACGCTGACGATTTGTTGCAGTGAGGTGAGTAAGGCTTCGCGGTTTATGTTGAATTTCATGCAGTGTTCTCTGGTTTCCTAAAAAATATGCGCTTTAACTACGGTAAGTTGTTATGTTTTGCAAGCTTTTTTTTGCGAGCTTTTTCGCCAATAAATAATAAATATATAAACAATTAAGAGTATGTATACTATTTATTATTAAGGGGGCAAAAATCTGTGGATAAGTCGTTTTTTCTTTTTAAAATCATGCAACTAGCCTGTGGATAAACCTGTGGATAAACTGTGGATAACTTTTTGCAAAATTTTTCCAAAAAAGTTATCCACAAAGTTATCCACAGGAAAACGGCACTTTATCCACAGAGTTATCCACAGGCTAGGGCAAAAAAAGGGTGTTTTTGGCTGGTTTTGGAGTTATCCACAGGCAACGATTGCGGTTGGGTTTATATTGAGCTAAATGCTTGATTTTTTTGTTAAGTGGCTTATTGTGATAAGGTTTTTAGCAAATAAGCATAATCTTCGGTCATTTTGGCATCGCTGATTTTGAGAGCTTGGACGCGTTTACAGGCGTTGATAACAGTAGTGTGATCGCGTCCACCAAAAGCAGAGCCAATTTCAGGTAAGCTGTGTTCGGTGAGTTCACGCGCTAAACTCATGGCAATTTGTCGTGGTCGGGTGATGATTTGTTGACGGCTTTTGGAACTGAGGTCGGTGACGCGGATTTTGAAATAGTCCGCAACGGTTTTTTGAATATTGTCGATGCTGATGAGTTTGTCTTGCAGAGAAATTAAATCGTGCAGGGCTTCTTTGGTGAAGTCTATGCTAATCACACGTCCCGTAAATTGCGCGTTAGCAATGACCCGCCGTAATGCCCCTTCTAAGTCTCTAACGTTGAAAGGAATGCGTTTAGCGATGAAAAAAGCCACTTCTGGCGGTAGGTTGACATTAGCGATGCTGGCTTTTTTGAGTAAGATGGCAGCTCTAGTATCCACATCGGGCGGTTCAATCGAGACAGGCAAGCCCCAACCAAAGCGCGATTTTAAACGCTCTTCCAAACCGACGACTTCTTTGGGGTAGCGGTCACAGGTCAATACCACTTGGCGTTTGTTTTCCAACAAGTAATTGAAAGTATGGAAAAATTCTTCTTGCGAACGTTCTTTACCTGCAAAAAATTGAATATCATCGATGAGCAACACATCAATGCCGCGATAATAATCTTTGAATTGCCCAATGGCGTTTTGCTGAAGTGCGCGTACCATGTCTTGGACAAATTTTTCCGAATGCAAATACACAATCACAGATGATGGATTATTTTGCAAAATACTATTGCCAATGGCGTGCATCAAGTGAGTTTTACCTAAACCCGAACTGCCATAAATCAGCAAAGGGTTATAAATTTTGCCAGCGCGTTGCGCCACTTGCAGTGAAGATGCTCTCGCTAATTGGTTGGATTTACCTTCGATGAAATTGTCAAAAGTGAAGTTTTTATTTAAAAAATTGGAACTGGGTTTTTTAATTTCACTGCTTTGAGCGGTTGCCGTAGCGGTTGCGCTGATAGTATTTTTTGAACCAATTTCGAGTTTTACGCTGAGTTTGCCATTGGAAAATTCAGTAACAGCGGCATTGATTTTATTGAAATAATGCTGTTTGACCCAATCCAAGACAAAGCGGTTAGGCGCGAGTAATTGCAAGTGGTCATCGTGGATGAGGGCTTGAAGCGGACGTATCCATGTACTGAAATCCGCGCTGGCGATTTCATTTTCCAGCTTAGCCAGACAGTTGTTCCAAATCGAGTTCATTGAGCGGTGTTGTGCGAGTGGTCAAGGCTATACACACGAAAACTATAGAATTTTTATTCTGTGATTTTGCTGTAAAGCCTTTTTAGTTTGTTGACAGGCAGTAGCGTTCATTCTATCATTCGCGGTCTTTTTTATTCATTTTATTCACACACACACAAAGGCTGTTGCATCATGAAAAGAACCTATCAACCTAGTAAAATCAAACGTGTAAGAACACATGGTTTTCGTAAAAGAATGGCAAGCGTAGGCGGCCGTAAAGTATTAAATGCGCGTAGAGCCAAAGGTCGTCATAAATTAACCGTATAATTTTGAATACACATTCCTTTGCTTTCCCGCCACAGTGTCGCTTAAGAAAACCCAATGAATTTAAACGGGTTTTTGAAAAGCCCATCAAGTCCAGCGATACCTATTTTACCCTGTTAGCCTTGCACAACGACTGTGGTCATGCGCGGTTAGGCTTGGCAATTGCCAAGAAAAATGTACGCAAGGCAGTACAGCGCAATGTACTCAAACGCACTGTACGGGAAAACTTTAGACAACAACAACACACCTTGGGCAATATCGACATCGTGGTATTAGCTCGCAAGGAAGCAGTCAATGTTCCTTTGGAATTATTGAGAAAATCATTGCAACAGCATTGGCTGAAATTGATTACCCGATGCGCCGCTTAATTATCGCCATCATAAAGTTTTATCAATACTTTATTAGTCCTTTGCTGGGTAATCATTGTCGATTTTATCCCAGTTGCTCACAGTATTCGGTAGAAGCGTTGCAGCGGCATGGCGTGATTATCGGTTGCTACCTTACGCTTAGACGATTATTAAAATGCCACCCCTTTCATGAAGGTGGCATCGATCCCGTTCCAGAAAAAATTGGTAATAATAAGAATGGATAATATAAGATTTGTACTGGTGGTTACTTTTGCAATGCTGGTGATTATGTTGCAACAAGCATGGCAATTAGATTATGGCCCAAAACCCCAAGTCGCTACAGTAATCACCCCTGTCGATAAAAAAGAAGAATTACCCAATGCAGGTAATACTCAAACTGCTACTAATGCAGTATCAAACCCAATTACTAACGCCCCTACCGCTAAAATTATTAAAATTAAAACAGATGTTTTAGCTTTAGAAATTAATACCGAAGGCGGTACGGTACAAAACTTGGATTTATTAGCGTATCCAGTTGAAAAAGATAATACTATCGTTAATAGTATTCGCGCTTTAATCGGTATGGCAAATGCTGAAAAGAATTATTCACCTGTGCGCTTATTTAATAGCGATAAAGAAAAACTATTCTTAGCGCAAAGCGGTTTAATGACCAGCAAAGGTAATACCGCGGCCACTCACCTTGCTATCTTTAATACTGATAGCGATACTTATCAATTAGCCCAAGGGCAAGACAGTATTTCTGTGCCATTAACATGGACAGATAATAACGGTTTGACCGTCACTAAAGTATTTACTTTAAAACGCGGTAATTACGATATTAACGTTAGTCAAAAAGTGAATAATCATTCTGGTATTACTTGGTCAGGTAGACAATATCAACAATTATTACGCGTTCCCGATGAATCGGGTAAAGGTAATATGCTCACAGGCGGTATGAGAGCTTATGACGGCGGCGTAATTTATACCCAAAAAGAAAAATACCAAAAAATCAGCTTCAGCGACATGGCGGAAAAAACCTTAAATGTCAGCACTCAAGGTGGTTGGACGGCATTAATTCAACATTACTTTGCCTCAGCATGGATTCCACCCGCTAATGAAGAAAATCATTTCTATACCAAACAACATTCCGATAATCGTTATGTAATTGGCTCTTATTCACCTGAAATTAGCGTGGATAATGATAAAGAACTGAGTTTTGATAGCCAATTATTCGCAGGCCCTAAAATCCAACCAATGATGGAAAACATTGCCAAAGGTTTAGAATTAACGGTCGATTACAGCGTACTTACTTTTATTGGCAAACCAATTTATTCATTATTGAATTTAATTCATAGCGCAGTGAATAACTGGGGCGTTGCTATTATTGGCGTGACCTTGTGTATTAAATTATTGTTATTTCCTTTGTCGCAAGCGGGCTTTCGTTCAATGGCGAAAATGCGCGTCATTCAACCGCGTTTAAAAGAATTACAAGAACGCTTTAAAGATGACCGTCAACGTTTCAATCAAGAAATGATGGCAATGTATAAAAAAGAAAAGGTCAATCCTTTAGGCGGCTGTTTACCGATATTTATTCAAATCCCTGTCTTTATGGCTCTGTATTGGGTATTGAGTGAAACCGTTGAATTTAGACAAGCTGATTTTATGTTGTGGATTCAAGATTTATCGGTGCAAGACCCCTTCTTTGTTTTACCTGTGGTGATGGGTATTAGTATGAAAATACAACAAGGCTTAAATCCCGCGCCCATCGATCCGATTCAAGCAAAAGTAATGAAGATGTTTCCAATAGTATTTACTATTTTCTTCTTATTTTTCCCAGCAGGTTTAGTTTTATATTGGGTCGTGAATAATACCTTATCGATTATTCAACAAACTTATATTACTAAGCAAATTGATAAAGATAAATTAGCTAGCGGTCATAAGTAATTTAGTATTATTTGTCTACAATAAAAAACCTGCCTCGTTTTTAAAACGAGGCAGGTTTTTTTGTGTTTAAAGATTAAATAAAGGGTAGCGTCTCAAAAGAGTAGGTTTTAATAAAATGCCATTTTAGTTGGAGTTCAAACCTAGGTTTGAACTCCGATTGTTTGATATTAACTAGCCTACTTTTTTGATGCAAAGTAATCAGCTAAATAATTAACTGTCAATAACACCGTCATTATTATTGTCGGTGTCGCGTTTATCAATTTGACCATCATTATCTTTATCTTTATCCAACGCGTTAGCAATACCATCATTGTCGGTATCTACATCGACACTGTCTTCAATTCCGTCATTATCTAAGTCAGTATCAATACTGTCAACAATGCCGTCATTATCGTTATCCATAATAATAACTTCATCAGTATCTAAAATATCGTTATTATTATCATCGCTATCACTATCATCGGTAATACCGTCATTATCATCGTCAGTATCAACAGACGCTAAGATATTATCATTGTCGCTGTCTTGATTGGGTTTATCATCGACATCGGTAATGCCGTCATTATCATCGTCAAAATCTTTTTTATCGACAATGCCATCATTGTCATCATCAAAATCAAGATTATCGGCAATACCGTCGTTATCATCGTCAGTATCTAAATCATCGCTAATACCATCATTATCATCGTCAGTATCAACGCTATTATTGATTAAATCATTATCGGTATCCCGATTATTAACCGCCTCGCTGACATCACTAATACCGTTATTATTGTCGTCAGTATCTTTTGCATCAGCTATACGGTCATTATCGTTGTTTTTATCTTTAGCATTACTAATACCGTCATTATCATTATCGGTATCTTGATAATCTAAATTATCGGTAATGCCGTCATTATCATCATCGCTATCAACATCATCAGTAATACCGTCATTATCATCATCGTTATCTAAATCATCGGCAATACCGTCATTGTCAGCGTCATTATCTTGGCGATCATGTTTATCTATAATGCCGTCATTATCGTCATCAAAATCAACAGGGTCTAAAATACCGTCATTATCATCGTCAGTATCGGCACTATCGACAATACCATCATTATCATCATCAGTATCTTTGGCATCTAAAATACCGTCATTATCGTGGTCTAAATCAATACTCGCTTGCGCGGATATGCCAAAACCGACATTATCAAATTCCATATAATTACCATTAGGGGTATTATGGAAAGTGACTTTACTAATACCTGCGGCATGTTCCCAACCAAAAAATGTACCCGCGCCTGCTGTGCCAAAAGCATTGGCGTCAGTTAATAATATGCCGTTAGCATCATAAACAGAAATAACCGCATTAGAAGGAAAACCTGTATAGGCAATTAAATCTACACCAAAAGCAGTTACAGGCGTAGTAAAGACAAATTGGAAATCATTGCGAATAGATTCACCCGAACCGCCTGCACCCGATAAGGTTTTAGAAAGCGATCCAAAATAACCGCTAGGATTAAAATCAATACCGCGATAGCCACTCATAAAGCGTGTAAATTCAGGATTACGTTGAAAAGTAATACCTTGTTTAACTAAATGCGCCCCTAAGCTGGGGACATCACTCTCATAATTTAATGAGCCTAAATAATAACGGGTTTGATAAGTAAAGTTGGGGGTTTCAAAATCTTCTAGTATTAAATGCGTACCCAATATTTTATTTAAATCATCGCGGCTTGTAATTGCTGAGGCGTGAATACTAAAAGAGCTACATAATAATGTAGCTACCGTTAATTGTTTTATAGGGATTATTTTAAAATTCATTGTTTTTTAAAAGGAGAAAGCTAAAAATACGCTAACCTGTATTGAGTTAGCAATTACTACCTGTTAATACACTTAGCTATCTTTATGTTGCTTAAGATAACTATAACAAGTCTAAATAATTAGGCACAAAATAGACCATATTTTTAAATCAAGCACTTAAATTAAAATGTTAAACAAAATAGGGTAAATCACGCATTCACTAGGTTAAATGACCCGTTAATCGACTTTATTTTGATGAGCTGTTATTATATTTTGTAGCAAAATAACTTGCCTATTAATAATTAAAGTTATGCTATTTATTCATCTTTTTTAATTTATAGTATTTTAAATAAAACGACTATAAATTTATCATTCTCATTATTGAATTAATAAAATGAATCCAAACACCGACACCATAGCCGCCATTGCCACGCCCACAGGAAACGGCGGCGTGGGCATTATTCGCCTTTCAGGTAATTTAGTTTTAACGATTGCCCAGCAATTATTAAATAAAAACCTAATACCCAGAGTTGCCACTTACAGCCCATTTTTAGATAGCAACGGCAGTATGATTGACTCAGGTATTGCTCTGTATTTTCCCGCGCCACATTCATTTACAGGCGAAAATATCTTGGAATTACAAGGACATGGCGGCGTGGTAGTGTTAGATATGCTCTTGCGCCGTGTCTTAGCGTTGGGCGCAAGATTAGCAAGGGCGGGTGAATTTAGCGAACGCGCCTTTTTAAACGACAAGCTCGATTTAGTACAAGCCGAGGCGATTGCCGACTTAATCAGCAGTAGCACTGAGCAGGCGGTGCGTTCGGCGCAAAAATCGATGCAAGGCGTGTTTTCTTCACAAATCAATGAATTAGTGGATAGTTTGACCGAATTGCGCTGTTATGTAGAGGCGGCGATTGATTTTGTCGATGAAGAAATCGACTTTTTAACTGACGGCGTGGTGGAAAATCGGTTGTTAAATTTAGTGCAAAGCGTTGAAAACATACAACAAACTGCCAGCCAAGGACGTTTATTGCATGACGGCATGACCGTGGTGCTAGCAGGTAAGCCTAACGTAGGAAAATCCAGTCTACTCAATGCCTTAGCAGGACATGACGCGGCAATTGTCACCGATATTGCAGGGACAACTAGAGATGTGTTGCGTGAGCGTATTCAATTGGACGGAATGCCACTGCATATTATCGATACTGCGGGTTTGCATGAATCCGATAATGCTGTGGAACAAGAAGGTATTAGACGGGCGCGATTAGAAATTGCTAAAGCTGATAAAATTTTAGTATTAATGGACGTGCGTGAAAGTAATAATGATGAATTATTAGCTAGCTTGCCCAATAATATCGCTATTACTAAAGTGTATAATAAAATTGATTTAATTAATCAATCGCCCAGAATAGAACAGGGTATTAACGGGACTGAAATTTATTTATCGGTTAAAAAAGCGCAAGGTTTGGATTTATTAACCGAGCATTTAAAACAAAGCGTGGGTTTTAATAATCACTTAGATAATATCTTTATTGCGCGTCGTCGTCATTTAGATGCCTTAGCGCAAGCCCATCAGTATTTAAAAAATGCTTTAGTTTTAATACAACAACAAGCGGGGGAATTAGTAGCTGAAGAATGTCGTCACGCCCAAAATAGTTTGGCTGAAATTACAGGACAAGTCAGTTCTGATGATTTATTAGGGAAAATCTTTTCGAGCTTTTGTATTGGTAAATAAGGTAATTATTTATTTAACAAAACGCTCTTTTTAGTTGGAGTTCAAACCTAGGTTTGAACTCCGAAAGCTTTGATATTAACTAGTCTATTTTTTAAGACACCACCACCGTAAATAATATGAAATACTATAAATTAAATACAGCACAATTAAAATGTTTAGCGGTTTTTTCAGTCTTTATGATGATTGGTTTTGGCCCTGTGTCACCGGGGTGTTTGATTGGGATGTTTATTACTTGGCAAAGACCGTTATGGTTTTTAAGACTGATTAAAAATATGTATAATAAATCCTTACAGCCATTAATAAAGACTAGCGAACAGATAAAAAAAGCGCGAATAAACTGTTTTTTATCGCTCTTAACTTTATTTATTATCGATATTGCCCCCGTCCCCGTAACGCCTGTAATTGCTTTTATGATTATTTTAAGCAGACCATTATGGTTTTATAAGGTAGTGTTGAATGTGTATGCCGATAAATAAATCTTTTTTCGTAGAGACGTTGCACCGCAACGTCTAAACAAAACGAACATTTACAAATGAACGATATGACTTAAATAATTTTTATTTTAAATTGTTATTTTGAATGATGTCGTTGGTTTAAGACGTTGCAGTGCAACGTCTCTACAGTTGTATTATTATGATAAATCGTAACTACCTAGCCACTGTTTCAGAAAAATTTTCATTTTAAATCAACTGGTTGGTTTTTTGATTTTTGTCGCAATGGCGAAAAAATGCTCAAAAACGGCTTAAAATCACCCAAAATAGCGTTTTCTTTTATTTTTGAATTCTATAATTTTAAATGATATTTATACAAAAGATATGGCTAGGTAGTTACGATAAATCAATTATTATTGGGTTCTATTTAAATAATAATTGTAACGGTAAGTTCTTAGTGTTTCAGTTAATAACTGAAGTTACGCGCGCTATAGTGAAATAGAGTATTTAAAACAACGCGAGAGTTCAAAGCTTTCTTTGTACTTTATTGTTTTAGGTCACAAAGCAAGCTTTGGACTCCATTAAACTGCTTAAGCTTATAGTTAGCTAATTTATTAAGGGGGGATTAAATGAAATATCATCTTGTTTCTATACTACTAGGTTTTTTATTGACTGTAGTTTTAGATACTGCTTTTGCAACAACGGATAAAACCAACGTAGTTATTCTTCTATCCGATGACCAACGCTGGGATGTAATCACAGCTAAATACATGCCCAATGTTTACAAAAACGTGGTGGAAACTGGCATTGCGTTTAATAATTCTTTTGTCCCAAATCCACTATGTTGCCCCAGTCGCACCAGTATTCTTACGGGCAATCATTCTCATACTACCAGCGTGTGGAGTAACGATTCACCCCCTTATGGAGGATTCTTTTCTTTTGACGATAAAGACACTATCGCTATTGATTTTCATCAAGCGGGTTATCGCACCGCAATGATTGGAAAATATCTCAACGCATATAATGCTGGGCGAAACCGCTATATTCCAGCAGGTTGGGATACATGGTTTGCGGTTCATGGCAGTGGGGTAGGCGCGGATGGTGATAATGAGGGGGCTTATTACAATTATGGAGTCACCGCCACTAAAGACAAAGTGCCTTATAATAATGGCGTAAGCGCGTCTAAAGGTAAGTTACTGCATTATGGTCATAGTGAAAACGATTATGTGGCGCGTGTAGTCAGTGAGCAGGCTATAAATTTTGTTAATAATTCAGTAAAAGCCAATAAACCTTTCTTTTTGTATTACGCTTTTAATGCACCACACATGCCAGCCACTCCCGACCCGCGTGACTTAACACGTTTTGCGGGTGAAACCAAAACAGCACGTCATGACGATATGCTTGAATCTGCATTTAGTATGGATCGTGAAATTGGTAATTTATTTGCTGTTTTGCCTAAAAATACCCTTGTGGTTTTTATGTCTGACAACGGTTATTTATGGGGGGAATCTAAAGGTAATCGTGGGGTTTTGAATGGTAAGCTCTGGCCCTATAACGAGAGTATTCGCGTCCCTATTTATATTACCTCGCTTAATGGCACGCTTACACCAAAAGCTAATAGAGATGATATTGTCTTAAATATAGATTTGCGTACCACACTAAGCCATGCAGTAGGTATTACACCCACTATTCAAACTGAGGGTATTGATTGGTTTGATTCCAATTACAAAGCGCGTACGGTATTCCCTTTGGAGCATTTACGTGGAAAAAGAGGTAATGTAGATACTTATTGCGGCGTTCGTGAACAAAAATTTATGTATGTCCGATATAAGTTAAAAGATAATAGTTATCTTGAAGAACTCTATAATGAACCTAATGAAATATTAAATCTTATAGGTAATCCATTATATCGAGCAGACTATAATCGTTTGAAAAGTGAAGCAATGAATTTATGTAATCCTACACCCCCAGGCTATATCTGGTAATGATTTTATCATTGTATATTCTGTGCATGATAAAAATTAAAAGCTATTTTCTTTTGAAATTACCAGTGTTTAATAGATAGTAATAATAGACTTGTTACGACGTAGTTTTAACTGATTGTTTTTCAAGAATTGGAGTCCAAAACATGTTTTGGACTCCATTGTTTACAATCTTAATTACCATATCGTCGCAACAAGTCTAATATAGCTTATAGCAATTTCATAATACATTACTATAACGACTGGCAATCCTTTTAGGATTGCCAGTCGTTTTTTTATGTCATCTTGAATTAAAAATACTATGGCATCTGTACAAAATAAAACCCCGCCAAAAGCAAAAACTATTTTGCAGGTATAAAACTTTTCCAGTTTTGTCCACCGTCTTCAGAGCGAAAAACTTGATTTGAATTAGCCGCAAAAATAGTTTTATCTACAGCATAATTAGGTGAAAAAACAAGCACTGATGATGACACAATTGGAAAACCATCCCAGAGTTCAAAATTACGATTAGAGGCAATAAACTTTGGATTAAGCAATTGAAATGATAAACCAGCATCTTTGGATTGAAAAAGCCCTTTACCTTTTATAGTCATAATTAAAGTATTATCAATAGCGTAATTGGGTGACAGAGCAATTTGGGTAATATAGCTGTTCACATCTGTTAAATTAGCAGAAATTTTCTGTACACTATTAAATTCATTATCTGTTTTAAAAAGTCCTTGAGGCGTGGCAATAAAAATACTATGGTCAATAGCATAATTGGGTGAAATAAATAATTTAACACTATTGGTTTTAACAAGATTAAAAGCCTTTGGGCTAGTTTTAAGTAGCCAATTATCGCCGCCGTCTTTGCTAATATAAATCCCTGTGGCACTGGCAATAATAATAGTTTTATCCACTGCATAATGGGGTGATATAGCAATGGATGAGATACAACCATCGCAGGAAGTAGAAGAGTCATTAAAAATGATTTTAAAATTTTCGCCACCATCAATAGAGCGGTAAATTAAACCATGTCTTGAGCCTACAAAAAGTGTAGCATCATTGATAAAAGCAGGTGATAGCGCAATAATACTTGAACCTGAATGTAGAGAAGGTAATGAATGACTGCTCCACGTTAAACCACCGTCGGTAGATTTACCAATTATATCCATGCCCAATTCATCATTACTATTACTAATAAATAAGGTTTTATCGGTAATAAAATGCGGTGAAAAAGCAATATCATAATTTCGCCCATCGATATTATCAGCAATTCCTTGCCAATCATGACCCGCATTATTGGATTTATAAACGCCATTATCATAAGTTGTTAGCATGACAGTTGCGTCTTGAGTATAAGTAGGCGATAGGGCAATTGCTTGTATTAAAGACAGCGGCAAAGTATCGAGTTGTTGCCATTGATTACCGCCATTAGTAGAGCGAAATAAACCATCAAAACTACTTAAAAATAGCGTTTTATCCTGTGTAAAATCAGCCGATATGGCAATGTCGGTAAACATGGGTAATTGAGCGGCATTGGCTTGCGCACTGCCAGCTTTACTAATGGTAATTTCATCACTGTTTTTTTGCCACGTTAAACCCAAATCGCTAGAAATAAATATCGCTTGTGAATAACTTGCAGCAAACACTTGATTATCAGGTGATATAACAATAGAACGAATATTTAAATCTAAAATACCTGTATTGACTGCATTAAAAGATTGTCCTGCATCGGTACTACGCAAAATTCCACATAAGCTAGTTGCGACTAACAGTGTATTGCTAAATAATGGATTAGGCGATGTTGCTATAGTATTAATTTGACCACAATTAGAAAATTGATAAAGCTTTTGCCAGTTATTGCTACCATTAATAGAGCTTAATAATGCACCTGTTTTATCGCCTATTAATAGTGTGTAATTTTTTGGGTTATTAGAGCTTAATTCTGCTAATGCAGTGACAATAATTGATTTATCATAAATTTTAATCCAATTTGCATTGTTAGTCGTTAATTTATATAAGCCGCCTTGTCCTGCTGCGGCAAAAATTGTTTGAGTATTGATAGATTTTGGAATATAGAGTTTAGTAAAGTTTAATGTCGTTAAACCTTGATTAATTTTATGCCACGATTTGCCTTTATCAGTAGATTGATAAATACCATCACTAAAGGTTGAAATATATAAGTTATTTGGTCGATTAGGATTTATAGTCAGTGATTTTAAGACAGATTTATTATCTAAACCCTGTACTAAGCGTTGCCATGTTAAACCTTTGTCGGTTGATTTTAAGAGATTACTGCGGACAATAGTATAAACTTCATTGCTGTTATTCGGTGAGCTGACTACCGTATCGGTTACATCATGCGGTACATGGGCAAATACCGATGCGATATTGAAATTAATCAATACTATTAAAAGTAAACGAATAAAAAAAGTGATGCTCATATAATTGTATTATGTGGATTGAAAATACGCTTTAGTAAAGCTATTTGTTATAAAGACGTTGCGGTGCAACGTCTCTACGAAAGATTCAATATTAAAATTATATTGTCTGAATCAGGATTAACAGGATTACTTATCTTGTTAATCCTTTAATCTTGAAAATCCTGATTCAGAAATTTTACCTATTTTAACGTTACAAAAGACCGCCATGTTTTGCCAGCATCTTGAGACTGAAAAACCTGATTAGAATCCCCAGCAAAAATGGTTTTATCGATTGCATAATTAGGTGAAAAGACAATTACTGAAACTGAAACGCAAGGAAACTCATCCCAAAGCTCAAAATTATGATTCGAGGCAATTAATTTAGGACTGAGTGCTTGAAAAGATTGTCCATTATCTTCAGATTTAAAAAGTCCTTTGCCTTTTATAGTAATAATGAGCGTATTATCGACTGCATAATTAGGCGAGATAGCTATTTGTGAAATATAACTGTCTGCGTCTATTGAATTGCCAGAAATTTTCTGCACAGTATTAAAATCATCAATAGTCATAAAAAGCCCTCTGGGTGTGGCTATAAAAATATGATGATCAACGGCATAATTTGGCGAAATAGCTAATTTAACATCAGTGCTTTTGACAAGACTCGCACTATAGGGAATTACTTTTTGTGTCCAAGTATCACCCCCATCTTTACTAATATGAATACCAGTCGAGCTGGCAATAATAATCGTTTTATCATGCTTATAATCAGGTGAAATAACAATACCTGAGATACAACCATCACATGAAAGCGTTAATTCATTAAAAACGATTTTAAAACTTTCTGCATTATCAGTAGAGCGATACAGCAAGCCGTGTCTTGAGCCTACAAAAAGTGTGTCATCATTACTAAATGAAGGCGATACGGCAATAATAGTCGGTGTGCCGTGGCTTGAAGGTAATGAATGACTAGTCCACGTTAAACCACCATCGATTGATTTGCCAATTTCATCTGGATCGCTATTGGCAATAAATAAAGTTTTATCGGCAAAATAATTCGGTGAAAAGGCAATATCAAAATTTCGCCCATCGATATTATTAGCAATTCTTTGCCAATGCTGAGCATTATCATCTGATTTATAAATACCATGATGATAAGTGGTTAGTGCAAGCGTGTTATCCAGTGCGTAAGCGGGTGATATGGCAATTGACTGTATTAACGATAAAGGCAATGTATTTAATTGTTGCCATTGCCCGCCGCCATTAGTGGAGCGAAATAAACCATCAAAACTACTTAAAAATAAAGTATTATCTTTTTCAAAATCTGCTGAAAGTGCAATATTTACAAACATGGAAAGTTTTATATCCTTTGCCTGCTTACGACCTGAAGCGCTTACTTCAATACCTTTATTATTTTTTTTCCAAGTAATACCGCCATCGATGGAAATAAATATCGCTTGTGAATAACTTGCGGCAAATACTGTATTATTAGGCGATATTACAATTGAACGTGTATTTAAATCTAAAATGCCCGTATTTACTGCATTAAAAGAATAGCCCGCATCGGTACTACGCAAAATGCCACATAAACTAGTCGCCACTAAAAGCGTATTAGTAAATAATGGATTAGATGAGGTTGCTATACTATTAATAGCGCCACAATTAGAAAATTGATAACGTTTTTTCCAATTATTTTCGCCATTAATGGAACTCAATAAAGCACCTGTTTTGTCGGCTATGACTAACGTATAATTTTGCGTATTTTCAGAACTTAATGTAGCCATTGTCGTAATAGTTGCAGCGCTATCATAAACATTAATCCAAGTATTAGTGTCTTGAGTTAATTTATATAAGCCCCCTTGCACCGATGCGGCAAAAACTGCTTGGGTAGACGCAGACTTTGGAATATAGAGTTTATTAAAACCCAACGTTGTTAAACCTTGATTAACTTTATGCCATGAATTACCTTTATCATCAGAGCCATAAATACCATCGGCTAATGTTGATATATATAATTTTTCAGGATAATTAGGATTGGCTACTAATGATTGAAAAGAGGATTTATTATCTAAGCCCTGTACTAAGCGTTTCCATGTTAAACCTTTATTGTTTGATTTTAATAGATTGCCGCGAACGATACTATAAACCTCATTGCTGTCATTAGGTGAGCTAACGACACTGCCAATCACATCATGGGGTACATGGGCAAATACTGATGAAATATTAAAAACGCTCCATAACAGTAAAACAAAGCGAAAAAATACATGTATTGTCATAACGGGCATTCCATTTTAAATTAAAAACACAATTGTTTAGTTAAAATGATTTATTCATTGATAACAATAGATTTAGATGTTCCAATTTATAGTTATGTATAGCAAAATAAGAGATATTTTTTTACATAAAATCAATGAATACCACTAAAAACTTTAGTGAGTAGTCTATGGCAAAAAATATTGATTACCAATCTTTTTTTAATCTAATATTATGATAAAAAATCATTCGTAATCTTTTAAAAGCATACATTATTTTTTAATAGTATTATCTATTAAAAGCAATAGCTCTGATAAAAGCAAAAAACTATATCATAGTAATAAAGGCATGCGAATAGAGAGAATCGCTATAAAACACAAGCTAATTGAAGCTATTTGTAGACTTTAAAGGCTTTTATTAACTTAGTGAAGGTTTGAAAATCCATTTTACTAGGCTGTCTGCCATAGCGTAATTGAATAAATAACTGGGTTATTTGCTCAATGGCTTGGGCTTTTTCGGGTAAAACTATGATTGCACGATTCGCAAAATCTTTCGCACCTTCAGTATCGGCTTTTATTAAATTTATTTTTTGTAATTTTTTAATAAAAATCTGATAACGGGCAAGCACAGGATCAAGCTTTTTTTGCTTTTGATAAAGCAATAATGTTGTTAATAAACCCGCAATAATGCCGCCTATAATTAATAAAGAGCGTAGCATATCACGAATATTATCAATACCCCAGTTAGATAATAATTTAAGTTGATTGATTGTATTATAATTAATCACCCAATGTTGCCATTGATAATCAATATTGCGCCATAATTGTCGTGTGTTTTTTAACCAGTCAGCGGCAATACTAGGCGAAGTATTAAAACTAATTAAACCCTCAGTAATTTCTTGCATCGAACTGTCTTGTTCTATGCGTTCAGGGGCGATAGCGGCGGTCGGGTCAAAACGTGTCCAGCCGCGCCCTACCAGCCATACTTCAGCCCACGCGTGGGCATCGTTTTGCCGTATTTCTAAAAAGTTTCCTAATTTATTAAATTCACCACCTTGATAACCTGTAACTACGCGAGCGGGAATATGTGCCACGCGCATTAAATACACAAAAGCCGAAGCGTAGTGGCTACAAAAACCGTGGCGGGTTTCAAATAAAAAGCTTTCAATTGGATTGCTTTCCATTAAAGGTGGCGTTAAGGTGTAATGGAAATCTTCTTTGCGAAAATAATTCAAAAGCCCTGTAATAAAATTTTCAGCAGGATTATCAAAACCGTGTAATTGCGTGACTAATTGTTTGATTTTATCTGAAGGTTCTGCGGGTAATTGCACGGCATTAACGCGCTCAGAATCGTTTAATTCTCCCGTATTATATTGGGTATAAGAAACGATTTTATATTCACTGCGTTTATCAGGATTTTCAGTAGTGAGTATTTGATAATTACTGTTTTGACGCAGACTCGCTGAAATTGCGGTCGGTAATTCTAAAGCAAATACCCATGTTTTTTCTTGCGGTTCAATTAATAATGTATAGCTATAACGCTCACCACTAACTTGAGGCAGTGGCGGTTTAAAGCCATGGTTATTAATCATTTGCCAGCGTTTACCATCGGTATGTGCTAATACTGGGCCGCGCCAATAACGTTGCGCAGGGGGCGGTATATTACCTTCAAAAGTGACTCTAAAAACTAAATCATCTGAGCTAACTAAATCGCTAATTGAACCCGCCTGCATTGAATCGCCCAAACCCATTTTGGCTTTATGCTCATCTTCAAATAACATCCAACGTGGTGCTTCTATGCGTGGAAATAATAAAAATAAAATCAGTGTTAAAGGAATGGCTTGGGCTAATAATAAGCTAGCGGTTTTTAAGGCGGCTAAGGTTTGTGGTTTGTGACTATTAAGACACACTAAAGTGGCAAGTAATACGCAACACACAAAAATAATATAACCCGCCATCAATAAGCTTTGATTATATAAAAACTGTGAAGCGGCAACCACAAAAGCTAAATAGGTGACTAAGTATAAATCGCGCTCTTGTTTTATTTCCATAAGCTTTAAAGCTAGGGCGGTAATAAATAAGGTTGTTCCCGCATTTCTACCAAATAAACCTTGATGTTGATTAAATAAGAGTGTAATTCCAATAATAGTTAATAAGGTCAACAGTAATTTAGTTGGCAAATACTGGGGTTTCCATACGGCTATTAATCGCCAGATTAATAATAAGCAGAAAAATCCAAAGATGAATGGCGGCATATTATTAATATGCGGCAACATAATTAAGCCAATGGAGATTAATAAAAAAATCAGAACATGTTTATTGAGAGCGGGATTCATGATAATTACTTCATTGAAGTTGCGAAGGCAAATAGTTAAATGGTAACTAACGTTATCTGCTGGAATCAAAAGCTTGTTTTTATTTGAAGCAATGAATTATTTTGGAGTTCAACCCTAGGTTTGAACTTCAAACTTTTATTGTAATAACTATTAATCAATGGTTAATTTAAAATCTTTCTGCACAATAGCGTGTTCTTGACGCAGTAATTGAAAGTTTAAACGATAGTCGCCTTTAGTCCAGTATTCAGTTTTACGTTTTAAACCCACAAAACCACGGTATTGCGCCATGTTATGGTCTATGGGAATGTGTTGTTCTAATAATACTGAGTTATCAGGTGCGTATAATTGAATCACTTCTACATCATTGGTCTGTACGCCAAACAAGGTTGACCAAAACACTAAAACGGGTGCGTCTGCGGCTAAACGCATCGATTCAGCTAATACTTCATCAACGCCCAAAGCATGATCGCTAAACCCTGCGGCGAGTATATCGGTGGCGATATAGGGGATTTTATTAAAGGTCTCTTTAGTCCATAAAGGTTGTTTGCCAGCAGTGCAAGGCTCGCCACCACTGATGCCCATAAAAGGGTCAACAGGCTTGCCTTGGTGGCGAATTTCAAAATGCAGATGGGTAAATTCGGTATTGCCCGATAAGCCTACTTGTCCTAATACGGTGCCGCGTTTGACCACCTGCCCTGCTTGCACGGTAATACTGCCTTTTTTCAAATGGGCGTATTGCGATTCCCAATCCTTGCCATGTACGATGACCACCGAATTACCCGCTTCTCTGTCTTTAATGGCTTCTTTGCCAATAATGCGTACATTAATGTCGTCCATGCCATCACGAATGGCGCGGACTTTACCGTCATCTGCGGCCAGTACGGGTATGCCGATTGCTAGCGCATTAACCGCTTTAGGACGAAAATCAGTACCGCGATGATCATCGTAGCTCAAAAAGCCGCAACGATAATCGCTGTAATCACCGCTATCATCAATATCGACATAATTTTGAATAAAACAATCGACACCAATGCGACACGCTAGCGGCATGGTCAGGCGCGGCGCGGTAGGGCTTGCCTGTACACTACATGACAAACTGTAAACCAGTGCGATAAAAACGAGCTTTTGAGCCAACATGGTGATTTTTCCAAGGGATAAAAAAGTCTAATCGTAGCGCGTCTATGGCTTAGTACAAAACTAAACTTGGTTTAATGCTAGGCAAGTTTTTAGTGGATAATAGTTAAACCTTACCGTTAATGATTAACAATTTTAATATTCTCAAAAACTATGGAATCAACACATTTAGATTTAACTCATCATTGGGTGGGATATATGTCATTATTATTATTTGCCTGTGCTTATTTATTGGCAATGGTTGAAGAAGTGACAGAATTGCGCAAATCAAAACCGATGGTATTTGCCGCCAGTTTAATCTGGGCATTTATTGCCATAGCTTATGCCAATAATAATTTAAATGAGCAAGCAGGGGCGGCATTCAGATTGTCTTTAGAAGGTTATGTCGAATTATTTTTATTTATTATGGTATCGATGACTTATTTAAATGCGATGGAAGATAGAGGTGTATTTAATAGTTTGCGTATTTGGCTACTCAGTAAAAACTTTAGCTATGGACAATTATTCTGGATTACAGGTTTTCAATCCTTTTTTATATCCTCAGTTTGCAATAACTTAACCACAGCACTATTAATG
>JBAQSX010000040.1:0-17638 GCA_049296695.1 Methylococcaceae bacterium
CCAGGTATTGGTGATAAAGTTTTTGAGAAAATAAAAGACGATATTTTATTAGGTAATTCCACGGCATCTTCTACACCAACAGCTGAAGCGATAATACCTTCTAATAAAAAGAAATAATTTAATGATAGATAGCCTACATTTAAAGTAAAAATAAGGCTTTTTTAATATCTACAACTCAAATATCCAACCTTCTGTAAAACCTCTCTATTTGTCCATTCAGCACGAATTCTAAAAAAATAGGCGAGTGGCTTATCTTGCTCAGCTTCAATATTGTTTTTACTATTTTAATTTAGTCCCCACTAAGTTACGCATAAATCCATAATACGCTATGATATTAAAAAGCTATCTGCTAATTATGACTTTGTCGTTTGTGAACCAGTATCTGTAAAATTCAATAATCAAATTATCGGCAGAGTGCAAATACATAAAGCATTAACCGAAATTATCCAGCATACATGCCGCTTATACGTCATAAGCGGATTATCTAACAGGCACATTATTAATTACTTGAAAAGCTAATTACTTTATTGTGTTATATAGAGTAGCGAATTCAAGCAGACTATAACGCACAAACTATCCTTCTTGAAGCATATCGCGTCCTTTGTTGAAAAAATAAAGCGCGGTGGCAAAATACCACCCATCAAAGATTTAACTTAAGATACAGCAACGCGTAAACACAGCGATTAATAGTTATTTGTGCGTATGTTACTATTTAATGCTACTCTTGAAAAACCAATACCACACTTTATATTTACAGTCTTTTTACGGAGTTTTTTATGCCTATTTATGAATACCAATGCCAAGCCTGCGGACACCTCCACGAAGCTTTACAAAAATTAAACGCAGAACCTTTAATAGTTTGTCCTGCTTGCACTCAGCCCGAATTAATGAAAAAAATCTCCGCCGCTGGTTTTAGATTAAAAGGCGGCGGTTGGTATGAAACCGATTTTAAAAGTGGTTCAAAAAAGAATATCGCCTCCGATTCAGCCCCTGCTTGCTCTACAGGCGGTTGCAATGGCGGCGGTTGTAAAAGCTAATAAGCCACACTTAAATTTACAAATAAAGTGTGCTGAAACTTCAGCGCACTTTACTAAAAAAACAAATAATAATAACAGCCCCTCGATGACAACCACAAAAGAGCATTTATACCATTACACCACCCAAGAAGGCTTATTAGGTATTCTCGAAAATAATAGTCTTTGGGCAACGCATTATAAATTTTTAAGCGATTATTCAGAAATGAGCTTATTTAAAAATAAGCTCATTGAATTTGTTGAACATGACGCTTTGAAATCATTAAAAAAAGTTTATTCTGAGGCAAGTAAAAAAATAATATCCGCTGATAAAGAAATTGCCGCTTTAAATGAAGATGAAAAACACGATTTAGCAGAAGATGCCGCAGAATTTTATTATAAAGAAAAAACACATGTCTTAATTAATGAATTATATAATCATATTGAACAGTTTTGCGAAATTTATATTACTTCATTTTGTGAAAGTCATTTCTCAAAAGATCAGGATCAACATAATAATGGATTATTAAAACAATGGCTCGTTTATGGTAAAGAGGGTGGTTATGCAATTGAATTTAATAAAAACAGTTTAAAAAAGCTAATCATAGAAGAAAAGAAACGCTTCAATTATAAGATTTTTTGTAATGATGTGCATTACAGTGGTGATGAAGAATATTATAAAGAATATTTTGCTAATGATTTAGATAATATCAAATGTTTCGTCAAAGAGCGAATGCAACAAAAAACAATAGGAACTACCTTAACACAACCCATATTAGATGCTTTGATTCGTTGCACTATGTTTTATAAAGATGAACGTTTTATAGAGGAAAAAGAATTTAAAATTATTGCCTTACCTGAAATAAAATTATTTTCTTTTTTAAGATTTGATTTTTTAAAAAATCGCTCTCAATATAATAAACCACGAAAATTTCGTGAAAGAAATGGTGAATTAATCCCTTATATTGAGTTATTTGATTGTCATAAAAAAAATGATAAAACAAAAAAAATAAATCCACCGTTACCTATACAAAAAATTATTGTAGGGCCTCATAAAGACAAAGAAGCTAGAGCCATTTGGTTAAAAATACAATTAGCCAGTATGGGCAGAAGTGATATTAAAGTAGCAGTGTCACAAATTCCGTTTGTGGAATATTAATTAAATTGTAAATAATTAATCATTATTGAAACTTCATGAATCAAAAATTAAAAAAAAACGAAGTTATTAATCTAAGCCAAATAGCTTCGCAAACCAAAACCTTTGTTATTCATATAAAATGGCAACAAAAAAATAACAAGCCTATTATAAGCACCATCAATCTCAGCGCATTAACGCTCAATAAAAATAATGAAATAAATGATATTATTTCCGTTGAGCAACCCGTAGGTGAGGCGCAAGCTATTTTACTCAAAAATCAAAGTTTCAAAATTGATTTATCTAAAATACCGCTATCAACAAAAAACATTATTTTTACCTTAAACAGTAAACTATTAAATTTAAATCTGCTAACGATTACAAGCACCCTTTTTGATTTTAATAGCCAACAAGAATTAGCGCATTATATTATTGATGATACCACAGCCGAAAATACATTAATCGCGCTGGTACTTTATCGTCATCAAACGCAATGGCACTTAAAAGCAATAGCGCAAAATGATAATTTAAATATACAAACTAATCATGATAATAAAATTGAAGATTCAGATATTATTGAAGTCTCTGAGTCAGAAATTATTAATTATGATAATGTAAATTCAAATAAGGTAGTTGTCCCATTTTGGGCAATGCAATATATTTATTCAAACACTGCACTTAATAATGCGACTAAAGAACAAACTGATTTTTATTTTTATTTTAAAGAACAATTCTTAAATGACAATTACATCGAATTAGGTAATAATTTAAACTATGCCTTTGTATTATTGTTTGATTTAATTGATGAATACAGCCATCATCAATATTTTAATGACCTTAAAAAACAATTAACTTTATTAGGTGTCTTTTATCCAAAAACTAAACCCTATTGTATTAGAGAACTAGAAAAATTACAGCAGGGTTATGGTTATAGTCGCTATGATAATTACTATGCTCGCTATAATTATAATAGCAATGGATTAGGTAATATTTATAAAGAGCGTCTACAGTTAAATGTAGAGCAAGTAAGCGCACTTAATCAATTTAATTATCAAAAAAATGTTTTTTCAGAAATAGAGTATTGTCTAACTGAATTAATACTGTTGTATTTGCGCGTCATTGAACAATTAGAAACCGACTATGTGGCGCAAAATACAACACTTACTAAACATATCGAACTTATTGGCGACCTTATTGCAAGAAAAGAATACCGTTATCGAAAAGGCAGTAAAAATTATAATGCGTGTACTTTAGAAATGAAGGCGAAATTATTATTGATTATCTTTAAATGTTGTGAAAATGAATTACGCGAAAAATATGAATTTAACAAACCACTCAGCATTGATTATTATTACAAACATCCCGATATTAATGCTGAATTAAATGATAACTTCATGCTAAATGTATTGAGGCTAATTGAAACTCAAGCCGCCAATATCAAGCCACTTGATGAAACAGCCGAACTAGCGATTAATTTGGTTAATAAAAGCCGTTGGAAAACTAAATTTAAACAATTAACCGATAATTTTACTGTGCCAAAAGCGTGGCAATTTGTGGAGGACATAAAAAAATTAGCGCGATTAAATCAAGGGAGTGTTTATGTAAAAACATTATTTTTTGATGCCTATAAATTTAGCGTTGCTTTTGTTAAAGAACCTGCCTTAGTATTATATTGCTATTATAGTTATCATTATGATGCTAGCCCTAATAAATATAAAAAATTAATTAAAAAAGAACAAAAACTATTATTTTCAACTAGCAAACAACAACAAAGTTTTGATGCCATTATTAGTGAATTACTTAAAACTAAAAATCTTGAAACTGCTCTGCAACAAATCAGCGATTTTTATACCATTACCCGCAAAACCATTCAATTAAATCATCAAGAAATTAGTAGTATACAACAGCAACATCATCACACGGTTGCTTTATTAAATACTTATTTGCAAGATGATAATGAACAGCCTGTGCTTGAAACCAAGCCCATTAATGAAAACCTTGTAAAAACCCAAACAACTGTTATTACCAGCAATCAACTAGGACTTAATGAAGTACAATTCATGCTGATAAAATTATTCCCTGAGCATGATTTTAGTATTGAAAAAAGCATTATTGAAAAGCTAGTCAAAGAACAAGGTTTATTTACTAGTCAAGTAATTGATAGTATTAATGAAGCGTGTTATGACCTTATAGATGATGTTTTAATTGAACAAGAAGATGACAATTATTGTATTAACCTCAAGTATTACCAAAGGATTATTGATTTATGTTAAATAACGTAAAACCCAAAGAAGCCACCGCGATTATTAATTCTTTATTAGGCGGCGTTGTTCCAAAAATAGGCGTGCAACATATTACCGTAGGTCGCTCTGATGAAATTAACGCGGTGATTGCGGCGTTAAATGATGTGAAAGCGGGACATAGTATGGTTAAATTTTGGATTGGCGATTTTGGTTGCGGTAAATCCTTTATGTTGCATTTGCTTAATACCTTAGCGTTAAAACAAAAATTTGTGGTTGCTAATGCCAATTTCACCCCTGAAAATCGTTTATATGCCAATGACGGTAAAGCCGTGGCATTATATACGGCAATTATTGATAATATTGCCATTCAAACCAAACCTGAAGGCGGCGCGTTAGCCACGTTAATTGAAAAATGGATTGAACACGTTATTATCGAGACAGCAAATCATAATAATATCGCCTTAACTGAAATTCGTAGTGAGCAGTATGCGGCTTTAATTCAAAATAACATTATTAAAACCGCGCATCAATTAACTGATGTCGGTGGTTTTGATTTTGCCACGGTGATTTTAAAGTATTACGAAGGCTATATTACTGAAAATGAATTATTGCGCCGTAATGCTTTGCGATGGTTAAAAGGTGAATACTCAACTAAAACTGAGGCGAGGCAAGATTTAGGGATTCGTGAGATTATTAATGACAGTAATTATTATGATATGTTAAAAAACTTTTGTAAATTATTCATAAGTATTGGTTACAGTGGTTTTGTGATTAATTTAGATGAGGCGATTAATTTATATAAAATATCGACCGCGACTATGCGTGAAAAGAATTATGAAAAAATACTCACTATTTATAATGATTGTTTTCAAGGTAAAGTAGAGCATTTATTTATTAATTTTGCGGCAACAGTGGAAACTTTAGAAAATGAACGCCGTGGCTTATTTAGTTATGGGGCATTAAAAAGACGCTTAGAAACTAATAAGTTTGCTACGTTGACACAACGCGATTTTGCCCAACCTGTCATTAAATTAATGCCACTGAGTCATAATGAAATTTATTTATTATTAGTAAAACTCAAAGCGATTTTTGATTTTAATTATCAAACAGAGTTAGCCATTAATGACGGCGATATTCACGCGTTTATGGAAGAGTTATTTAATAAACCCGGTGCAGAAGAGTTTTTAACACCTAGTGAAGTGATTAGAGATTTTTTAAATATCTTAAGTGTTTTGCGTCAAAATCCACAATTAGACAAAGCACAGTTATTTAAACAAATGACTATTAGCGATGAACGACCTAATGAATTAAGCGCGTTAAATGACATTGAGGAATTATAATGTCGCTTGAATTATTGTCGCCGCTAATACGCCACTATATTCATAAACAACGCTGGCAGAAATTACGCCCTATCCAAGTGGCGGCAATTGAAAGAATTATTAATACTAAGCAACATTATATTTTAGCCTCACCCACCGCTTCGGGTAAAACGGAGGCGGCATTTTTACCGATTTTATCGCAAGTAAATTTCCAAGAAACTGGGGTGCAGGTTTTATATATCTCGCCCTTAATTGCATTAATTAATGACCAATTTTTTAGAATTGAAGCCCTGTGTCAACATTTAGATATTACTATTACTAAATGGCACGGTGAGGCGAAGCTATCGGCAAAACAAAAACTATTAAAAAATCCTAATGGCATTGTCTTTATTACCCCTGAATCTTTAGAATCGTTATTTATTAACAAGCCTTTTGAAATTAAATCATTATTTGCACAATTAAAATTTGTCGTTATTGATGAACTGCACGCCTTTATTGGCACAAACCGAGGCATACAATTAAAGTCTTTATTAGCGCGTTTGCAAAGCTTGAATCATGATTCTTTTAGAATTATTGGCTTATCCGCCACTATTGGTGATTATCATGAAGCGAAGCAATTTACAGGTAATAGTGATAATACTAAGGTTTTGCTGGATAAAACTAAAAAACAATGTCAGGTTGAATTTAAGTATTTTGACAATCAAGGAACTGAATTACCGTTGGAGTTATTAAAAGATTTATATAGCAATACCTACCATGATAAAGTATTAATCTTTCCCAATAGTCGTGGGCGCGTTGAAGAAATTGCCGTTAAATTAAAAAAAATTGCCACTAAAATTAATGGACACAGCCATTATTTTGCTCATCATTCTTCAGTTGATAAAAGTATTCGTGAAGAAGTCGAGTATTTTGCCAAGAATAATAAACAGGAAAACTTTACTATTGTCTGCACTTCTACTTTAGAATTAGGTATCGATATTGGTACAGTCAATAAAGTGGTACAAATTGATACTAGCCACAGTGTCGCTTCATTAATTCAACGTATTGGCAGAAGTGGACGCAAAGAGAATGAAAACGGTCATTTATTATTATATGCCACCAGCGAATATAGTTTATTACAAGCCTTAGCTTGTTGGTTGTTATATCTTGAAAATACGATTGACACGCCGCAGGGTATTAATAAACCTTATGATATTTTAGTGCATCAATTATTAGCCATTACTAAACAATACTCAGGTTTGCCTATTACGGATTTAATTGCATTAATACAGGCTAATTTTGCTTTTTTGTGGCTGGAAAAAAGTGATTGTGAAACGATTATCTCGCATTTAATTGAAATTGAATTATTAGAAAAAATCCATAACGAAGTGATTATTGGTTTGGCAGGTGAAAAACTGGTGAATACTTGGGATTTTTACGGCGTTTTTAAAAAAGAAGACAATTTTAGGGTACTCAGTAACGGTAATAAAATAGGTGAAGTCCCCTTTTCTTTGCAATTAGCCGAAAATGAAAATATCTTTTTAGCGGCTAAAATCTGGAAAATGGTGTTTATTGATTTTAATGCTAAAAAAATTGAAGTGGTGTTAGCCAAAGACGGTAAAAAACCGCTGTTTTTTGGTGAAGGCGCGTTAATTGATGCGCGTATTCGTGAAAAAATGTTGGCTATTTTAATTTCAAATGAATGTTTTGCTTTTTTAGATGAAAATAGTCAGGCTAAATTGACTGAAATGCGCGATTATTTTGCCAGCTTTGTGTTACAAAATTATCAATGCGACAGACCGTTAGCGGTTATTAATCAACAACGCTTATTATTTTTTAGTTTTACCAGTACGCGTATTAATCGCAGTATTGGCTTATTATTTGAAATAGCAGGGATTAGTTATTATTTAAGAAGTGATATGGTGTTTGAAATTGAATGTGGGCTAGATAATTTTTTAAAACAATGGCACGCATTAACTCAGCCAATTGCTTGCATTGATAGTGATTTAGAGCGTTTATTAATTAATAAACCTGATATTATTAATTTTTCAAAATTTGGGCAGTATTTGCCCTTAGACTTTCAAGTGAGTTTATTAAAAGAACATTATTTTGATTTTGATGGCGCGGCGGATTTTTTGAAAGTTTGTCGATTAGTTAGTAATGAATAGTTTGATAGTAATAATTGTTTTTTTAAGTATAATAAAAGCCAATTTAACGCTAACTATATATTATTAAAATTTTTAATTTCACCAGAAATCATTGCATTTAATGGAAAATCTTATAACATTAATTTTATTAACGCCAACTAAAACAACATAATTATGAAATTTCAATTTGAAAACTTAGGCTATTTACATAAAGGCGAAGTTGAACTTGCAGACCTTACCATTATTTGTGGCGAGAATAATACAGGTAAAACCTACATTACTAATTCGCTTTATGCTTTATTTTTTGTGTGGCAACAAATGTTGGCATGGGAGTTATCAGAAAAATATATGCTCCAATTGCAAAGTGATGGCTTTATTAATATAGATTTACAAAAAGAGATTGTCGATAATTGGGATAGTATTTTACAAAACACAATGGATAGATTTTCTAAAAATTTACATGATTTTTTAGCAACATCACCCGAACGTTTTAAAGATACGAAACTTTCTCTAGCCATTGAAATCCCCAATAATTGGATTAATAAAGATTGCGATGCGGCTTTAAATAGCAGTCAAGGAAAGTTATTGGTTTCTATAAAAAAACAAGCTCACAATAGTATTGCAGAAATAGCTCTTATCGTTGAAGCGGGCGATGAGTTGCCACCTATTCATTCCTTGGCTCGATTTATCCGTGATAAATTATTAGAATTTGTTTTAGAAGATATTTTTTCAAATATATTCATAGCCAGTGCTGAACGTACAGGCGCGGCAATTTTTCAAGGGGAACTTAATTTCTCAAAAAACAAATTAGTTAAAGTTTTGACTGAAATGGAAAAAGATGAAAAATCAGTCATTACTTTTTCAAAATTACTTAAAGTCATGAAACGCACTTACGCGCTTTCTATTGAACATAATGTTGAATTTATTAGTATTGAAATTAAGAATCTTGAGCAATTAGGCGTTAGTGAATTATTATCGACTAACCCTGAATTATCAAAATATTTTCAGCAAATTGCAGGTGGAACATATAAAGCTAATAAAGAAGGTGCTATTTATTTCACGCCGCGTGGAACATCACTTAAAATGGGTTTAGGTGAATCGTCTAGTTCAGTTCGTTCGCTTATGGTTTTATGGTTTTGGTTAAGTCATAAAGCTAAATCAGGTGATATGCTAATGATTGATGAACCTGAATTAAATTTACATCCTGCCAATCAACGCCAATTTGCTAGATTTTTAGCGGCATTAGTGAATGCAGGTATTAAAGTATTTTTAACCACGCATAGTGATTATATTATTCGAGAGTTTAATACTTTAATTATGTTATCGAGTCATAAACCACACCTACAATCAGTCAGAGAAAAATTCAATTATAATGAAACTGAATTTTTACGCGCTGAACAGGTAGCTATTTACAATACTACAACGGCTCTTTTTGATGTAGGTTCATCAAAGAAAAAACGTTTAGGCACAATAGAAAAATGGAATGTAACGCAACATAATGGCATTCAAGTGAAAAGCTTTGATGACACTATTAATGAAATGAACAAAGTACAGGACGCTATTTTATATGGGGTGTCTTAATGCCAAAAGACATTATAAAGAAACTAAAAGGAATTATTAAGCCAGTAAAAACTTATGAATGTTTAACTGATGCTATTCAATTATGCGAAAAAAAGCCAAATGCCCATCTTAAACACGTTATTATTAGTGGCATCGGTGATGAGGCTATTGCTATCATATTAGACGAAATAGGTTTTGCTACCAATATTTTTATTGATGGACATAAAGCAAAAAAAGCTTGCGATGCGGTTATTTTTTGTCAAATAGACAATGAAGGTTATATTTTAATACTGGATATGAAGTCAAGTATTCCAGATGATAATGACCATGTTTATCAATTAATTAGTGGCGATTGTTTTATTGATTATTTGCTATCTGTTTTAGAACGTTTTGACCATATAAAACTAAATGCTAATTGGCAAAGACGTTATTTTATCTTTCATTGTGGTAATAATAAACGCACTACTAATCCACCTAATGCTCAAGAACCACCACACAACACCCAAGCCGAAAAAGCTCATATTTGTCTTGTGAATAATGGTGAAACTGTACCTCTACGAAAACTTCTCAATAAACCTTTGTAATTTAATTACGAACTATTCCGCTAAAATAGCGACACCAAATAAACACCATTATTTAAACTTTAAAAAAGGAAGCAACATGCGTACACACAAGTGCGGAGACATTACCCTAGAACATAACACCCAAACCGTAGTTATTTGCGGTTGGGTACATAGAAGACGCGACCACGGCGGCGTAATTTTTATCGACTTACGCGATAGAGCAGGTTTAGTACAAGTCGTGGTTGACCCCGATGTCGCCGATGCCTTTGCCATAGCCGAACAGGTTCGCAGTGAATATGTGTTAAAAATCACCGCCATCGTGCGCCCACGCCCCGCTGGCACAGTCAATCCCAACATGAAATCGGGCGAAATTGAGTTACTCGCCAAAGAAATTGAAGTGCTAAACGAGTCAGAAACGCCGCCATTCCCCGTAGAAAGCGACATTGAAGTCAACGAAGAATTACGCCTCAAATATCGCTATATTGATTTGCGCCGTGTTGCCATGCAAGAAAAGATGAAAGTGCGCCGTGACGTGACGCGCATCTTGCGTAACTATTTAGACGATAACGAATTTTTTGAAATTGAAACCCCGTATTTAACCAAAGCCACGCCAGAAGGGGCGCGTGATTACATTGTGCCAAGCAGAACCCACGAAAATTCATTTTTCGCCCTGCCACAATCGCCACAATTGTATAAACAAATTTTAATGGTCGCGGGTTTTGACAGATATTATCAAGTCGTGCGCTGTTTCCGTGATGAGGATTTACGCGCTGACCGTCAGCCTGAATTTACTCAGTTGGATATTGAAACCTCGTTTATGACCGAAGATGAAATTATGGTCATCACCGAAGAGATGATTCGGCAATTATTCAAACAAGTCATTAACGTGGATTTAGGCGACCAGTTCCCACGCATGACTTATGCTGAGGCGATGTCGCGTTTTGGTATAGACAGACCCGATTTGCGGATTCCTTTGGAATTAGTCGATATTGCCGAGTTCATGAAAGAGGTTGATTTTAAAGTGTTCTCAGCCCCTGCGAATGACCCAAAAGGCAGAGTGGTTGCTTTGCGTGTGCCTAATGCGGATTTAAGCCGCAAAGACATTGAGGACTTAACCAAGTTCGTTAGCATCTACGGCGCGAAAGGCTTGGCTTATATTAAAGTCAATGACTTAAACGCTGGTGTTGAAGGCTTGCAATCACCGATTGTTAAATTCGCGCCTGCCGAAGTCTGGGCTAGCGTTTTAGCAAAAACAGGGGCGCAAACAGGTGACATTATTTTCTTTGGCGCGGACAAAACCAGCGTAGTTAATGAAGCGATGGGCGCGTTGCGGGTTAAATTAGGTCATGACTTAAACCTATTACAAGGCGCGTGGAAACCTGTGTGGGTTATCGACTTTCCAATGTTCGATTGGGACGAAAAAGCAGGTCGCTACAACGCCATTCATCACCCCTTCACCGCGCCCAGTTGCTCGGTGGAAGACTTGGTGGCAAACCCTGCTAATGCCTTATCACGCGCTTATGACTTGGTGTTAAACGGCACAGAAGTCGGCGGCGGTTCGATTCGTATTAATCGCCCAGCCATGCAAAAAACTGTGTTTGAAATTTTGGGTATTGGCGAAGAAGAGGCGAAAGAAAAATTTGGCTTCTTGCTGGACGCTCTGAAATACGGTGCGCCGCCGCACGGTGGTTTGGCGTTTGGTTTAGACCGTTTGGTGATGTTGATGACGGGTTCAACGTCAATTCGTGATGTGATTGCCTTCCCTAAAACCCAATCAGCGGCGTGTCCGTTAGTGAACGCGCCTGCGGTTGTCACTGATGAGCAGTTAAAAGAATTGGGGATTAAGTTAATTAAACCTGCGGGTAAAGAGAAAAAGTAGTTAATAAAAAAGCCCTCGTTATTGAATAATAACGGGGGCTTTTTTCGATAAAAACCACTCATTTTATCTATGGAAATATTAATTATGGACGACTTTGTTTTTTAAAAAACAAGTATCATTTGAAAATGTCGTAAATTGAAAAGTAGCTGAATAAATAATTAAAAATCTGCTAATTTAGTTTAGGAGGAATTTTGAAAACCCAAAAGACTCATGAAGAAAAAACTGCCGCCGCCGATAAAAGTATAGGATTTGATTACCAATATTACTATTTTCTATATCGAGTTCTAAAACTTGGAAAAAATCAGTCTGTAGGTCTTGAAGTCAAAGATGATGTTCACACCGAGTTAGATAATGACTATCAGTTTTTAATCCAGTTGAAACACACTACACAAAAGAATGCTGATAACACACCTAAAAATTTAACAAACTTTGATTTAGACCTTTGGAAAACATTATCAAATTGGAGTAAGGTTATTACTGATAATGTAGAAGGAAGAAATGAAAAAGAAAAACAACACAATTTTATAAAAAAAACAGATTTTATGTTGGTTACTAACAAATCTTATACAAAAAATTGTGAATTTTTATCTATACTTGATTTACCATCTAATGATGATGTAAAACAGAAGCTCGTAAATTTAAAAACTAAAACTAATGATAACGCAATCAAAGGTTATATTGATGATATTTTGGAATTGGAAGATTCTATTTTAGCTTTATTTATAACGCACATTTATATTGAGACCGAATGCAATCAAATAATAGAACGTTGTAAAGAAGCCATTATTGAACATCATGTGCCAGATAATACAGTTGAGCAACTTTTTAGAGATTTAGATTCCGCTATTAGGCAAGATAACTTTATTAAAATTAGTAATAATGAAAAAATAATTATTACTTTTGATGACTTTAATAAAAAATATCGTAGGTATTTTGATATTGCTAGAAATCCTAATTTAAAAATAAAAAAATATTATCAACCTTTGCCGACAGAATTAAATAAACAAACTTTTATTAGACAATTAGTTGATATTAACGACATTGAAGAAAAAGATGAAAATGATATGAGAGACTATACGCATTACATGTTGGACACAAGGAATACACTTGAGTCTTCAATACAAGAAGGTAATTTAACTAATAAAGAAGTGGAAGAATTTAATAAAGAAGCTAAAAATAGATGGAAAACTAAATTTAAATCACTATATCGACAGAATAAGTCAGTAGAAAAAGCATTAGAATTGCTTGATAAAGTCAGGGAAGAAAATTTAAGTATTAACAATCAGCAAATGGGAACGATTTTTAGCAATGGTACATATTATTATTTATCTGATTTACCTGAAATAGGTTGGCTAAGTGATTGGGAGAATAAATACAAATGAATGGGAATCTTTATAATAATATTGGTATTTGTTCTTTAGCAATTGCATTCATAGTTCAACAAACCGAAGAATTATCGCTATCTCAAATAATTCTTATTATGCCAATTATTTCTCATGAAGAGTTGTTGAAATATTTAACAAGAAAGACAACAAATATTCAAAGTATTGAACAAATAATTGCTCATAAAGCTGAATATTTTACAAATTTTAACGATAGATTTTATGATAACTTAGTAGTAACGCTCAATTCTATTCAGTTACTTGAAGAAATAGAAATTATTAAATTAGAAAAAGGGAAAATTATTTCCTTAGAAAGAATTGATTATGAAGAATCAATGGGAAAAAGAGCAAAGAGAATATCAGATGCTTCAATATTAATTACAAAAATTATTACTCATAAAAACATTGGCAGTCTGTACTCAAATTTAAGGATAAAATTATGATTTTTTATTTTAAAAAAGTTATTTTATGGTTAAAAAATGACAAAAGAAGAGAAATTTGTTTTGAACCTAATAAAGTTAATGTCATTACAGGAGAAAGCAATACTGGTAAAAGTGCTATTTTACAAATTATTGATTATTGTCTATTTGCTAGTAATTCAAAAATATCAGAAAGTCGTATAAATGAAAATGTATCGTGGTATGGGATAGATATAGTTATTAATAACAAAAACTATACGATATGCCGTAAAGCCTTGTTCAAGGGGAATGTTTCAAAAGATTATTATTTTTCATCATCTGGTGAAATTCCTGAGTTTCCAGAAGTCAATAATAATGAATCCGCTATTAAATCGTTATTAGAAACAGAATTTGATATTAATCACAATATAGTCATGCCTTACGGTGGAAGAGTATTGTCTTCTGGTTCAAAAATATCTTTACGTTATTTTTTAATGTTCACTACAATTTCTCAAAATATTATTACTGATAGCGATGTCTTTTTTGATAAACAATCTGAAACAAGATATAAAGAAGCATTAGAAAGAATTTTTGATTTAGCTGTAGGAATAGATACTATTGATAATATAATCAAAAGAGAAAAGAAATCTAAACTAGATTCTGACATTAAAGCACTTGAACGAAAAGGGAATACGCTTCAAAAGCAGAAAAATGAGTTTCAAGATGAATTAAATGAAATTAGTCGAAAGGCTAAAGAATTTGGTCTAATTGAGCCTGATGTTAAAATTGAAGACACTATTCAACAACTTAAATTATTAGTAGAAAAACCAATTCTTGTAGAAACAACATCTAATCAATATGCTGAGCTACAAAAAGAGGAGCTTAAGCATAATAAAGCTATTCGTAATTTAAAACGATTTAAGAAAGGTTACCATAAATATAAAGAAACACTTGATAAAACTAAAGATAGCGTGTTACCAATTAAATTTTTGCGAAATAAAAAAGATGAAATAATAAAAAACTCAATATATCAAGAGTTAATTTCTGCATTAGAATCTGATTTAGATGCAATACGAAATGATGTAAAAAAGAAAACACCTATTGATATTAATGTCACTGATTTAATTTATCAGAATGAACAAGCTCTAATTGAAATTAGAAATCAGCTATCTATATTGCCAAGAGAAGTTACCAGTTTCAATAACGATAAAGAAAAGTATATTTTTATAGGCGAAGTAAAATCAAATTTAAGATTGTATGATAATGCGCCTAAAACAGATTATTTGAAAATAAAATCATCAATAGAAGAGCTGAAAAATGAGTTTGACTCTCTTATAGTAAGAGAGATTTCTGAAAGCAGGGCAATGATTATTAAAATATTGGAAGAAATCATTCAAGAGTATATCAAATTTTCAGGAAAAGTTTTAGAAAACTATGCTGATTATTATCCTCATTTTGATTATGCAAAAAAACAATTATTATTGAGAAAACCTCATGCTTCTTATATAGAAAATGCTGGTAGTAGTTCTAATCATATGTTTTTACATCTTTTTCTTTTTTTAGGGATTCATGAAGTCATTCATAGAGAGGATATTAATTTTGTTCCATCTTATTTAATTATTGACCAACCAAGCCGTCCTTATTGGGCAGATGGGAAAAAAACTAAAGAGAAACTAGAACATGGCGATGAATTTAAAATACGCAAAGCATTTGAACTTTTGAATTTCTTTGTTAAGCGAATAATGCAATTAAATCGAACTTGTCAAATAATAGTATTTGAGCATGTCCCAGAAACAACATGGGAAGATTTAGAGTACTTTCATTTAGTAGAAGAATTTACAAGTGAAAATCCACTTGTGCCAATAAAATAAAAAAGGGGCTGTGTACAAAATAAATCGTTCAGATGGCAAACCCTGCTAATGCCTTATCCCGCGCGTATGACTTGGTATTAAACGGCACAGAAGTGGGCGGCGGTTCGATGAATAGGCAAAAGAAAAATTCAGGTTCAAGCTCGATTCGTGATGTGATTGCCTTCCCTAAAACCCAATCAGCGGCGTGTCCATTAGTGAACGCGCCTGCGGTTGTCACCGATGAGCAGTTAAAAGAATTGGGGATTAAGTTAATTAAACCTGCGGGTAAAGAGAAAAAGTAGTTAATAAAAAAGCCCTCGTTATTGAATAATAATGGGGGCTTTTTAATAAACAATAAATCTAATAAACGGTACTACTGATTATGACACCATTAACGCGTTTTGCCATTATCGGTTTTTTATGTATTAGTTTATTGAGTGCAACTTACTTAATACTGCATTATTTTTTTAACCCCTTATTGTGGGCAGTTATTATCGTTTATATTACCTATCCTTTATATAGCAAACTCAATGATAAATTAAATCATCGAGAAAACTTAAGTGCGGTATTAATGTGTGGCGTTGTTTTTATGCTATTTTTAAGCCCATTTATCTGGTTGAGTTATCAATTACAACATGAACTAACTGAATTTTATCAAGCGAATCTTGATTCATTAACTGAAAAACCTGTATTACCTGATAATATTCAACTAATTCCTTATTTTGGACAATTATTACAAGATTTTTTTGATAAATTTGCTACCGTAGAAGAATTTTTATTAAAACAAATCACCCCATTAATTAAACGCTTCTCCTCGCAACTAATCAATTTTATTGGTGATATTGGCTATAATATGGCTCAATTAACCTTAACAGTTTTTATTAGTTTTTTTCTGTATCGCGATGGTGTATTAGTTTTTAACGAAATTAAACAAGCTGGTTTTTCACTTTTAGAAGAACGCTTCACTCTTTATTTAAATACCATACAAATAACCATTAAAGCTGTGCTTTATGGGATTGTGTTGACCGCAATGGGACAAGCCGCCGTAGCAGGATTGGGTTATTACTTTGTGGGGGTTCATTCACCCATTTTTGCTAGTATGATTACCTTTTTTTGTTCACTGATTCCTTTTGCTACACCATTGTCTTGGGGGTTAATCGCGCTTAGTTTATTATTAAGCGGTAAAACCTTAGCAGGTATTGAATTATTATTATGGGGTGTTTTTGTCGTGAGTTGGGTTGATAATATTATTCGTCCTATAGTCATTAGTAGCTCTACAAAAATTCCTTTTATTATTGTTATGCTGGGTATATTAGGAGGCTTGATGAGTTTTGGCTTATTGGGTTTATTTATAGGCCCTGTTATTTTAGCAATTGTTTTAGCTATTTGGCGTGAATACTTAGCGCGCTTAAATTTATAAATTAGTATTAATAATTATAAAAACCCCGTATATTAAAAACATCTCAAACCTAATCAAATCCATGTCTATTCTTAAAAAACTCGCTTCTGAAACGGCTATTTATGGCTTAAGTAGTATTTTTGGCAGATTTCTTAATTACTTATTAGTCCCCTTATATACTTATTATTTTACTGCCAGTGAATACGGCGTAGTCTCTGAATTCTATGCTTATGCGGGCTTTTTTTCAGTGTTATTATTATGGGGATTAGAAACGGGTTATTTTAGATTTCGTCAAGACGAAAGCTTAAAACAAATCAGTTATGCAACCGCATTATTCACCGTATTATTATTAAACTGTCTATTTTTATTAATCATTGTTTATAGTCAATCGCAATTAGCGCAATTATTACACTATGAACAGCACAGTGATTATATTTTATATTTCGCCTTAATTTTAAGTTTAGATGCCGCTTGCGCCATTCCTTTTGCCCGATTACGCGCTGAACATAAAGCATGGCGGTTTGCCACTATTAAAGTGATTGAGATTTTATTAACTATTTTCTTAAGTCTATTTTTTATTGTGTTATGCCCACGACTAGCGGCTAATAATCCACCAGAATGGTTAGCGATTATTTATAATCCTTCAATAGGAGTGGCTTATATTTTTATTGCCAATTTATTCGCCAGTGTCGCTAAGTTTTTATTATTAACGCCGCAGTTTTCAGGTTTGTCGTGGGGATTTGATAAAGCCTTATTTATACGGTTATTACG
>JBAQSX010000041.1:0-12228 GCA_049296695.1 Methylococcaceae bacterium
ATTCGCCTATTAACCTATAAGGCGAATGAATTCGCCCCTACTTAAACGAACCAGCATTATAAAAATAATGCCTTAAATTAACGTTTACTCAACGCCCCGCGCACACCGTTTTTCATGCCGCGCATCATGTTTGCCATATTGCCGCCTTTGAGTTTTTTCATCATTTTTTGCATCATCAAAAACTGTTTAAGCATACGATTCACGTCATGCAGTTCTTGACCACAACCTGCGGCAATACGTTTTTTGCGGTTGCCTTTGATTAAATCAGGGTATAAGCGTTCTTGCTTAGTCATGGAATTAATAATCGCAATCTGCCGCGCCAGCATGTTGTCATTCATCTTGTCTTTCATTTCTTGCGGCACGGCGTTCATACCGGGTAATTTATCCATCATCGATGCCATACCGCCCATGTCTTCCATTTGTTGCAATTGCTCACGGAAGTCATTGAAGTCAAAACTTTTGCCTTTTTGAATTTTGGTAACTAATTTTTGGGCTTTGTCTTTATCCACTTTTTGTTCGATTTCTTCAATCAAACTGAGCATATCGCCCATGCCCAAAATCCGCGAAGCCATACGGTCGGGATAGAACGGTTCTAAAGCATCGGCTTTTTCGCCCATACCGATAAATTTAATCGGTTTGCCTGTAATATGACGAATCGATAACGCCGCCCCGCCACGCGCATCACCATCGGCTTTGGTTAAAATCACCCCCGTCAACGGTAAAGCCGTATTAAAGGCTTTGGCAGTCACCGCCGCGTCTTGCCCTGTCATGCTATCAACCACAAATAAGGTTTCTATCGGTTTAATAGCGGCATGAATGGCTTTAATTTCGCTCATCATTTCATCATCGATATGCAAACGACCCGCAGTATCGACAATCAACACATCTAAAAACTGTTTTTTAGCGGCATCAATGGCGGCATTGACAATATCGACAGGTTTTTGCGAAAGGTCACTTTCAAAAAACACCAAGTCCAAATCATTCGCTAACACTTGCAATTGCTTAATCGCCGCTGGGCGATACACGTCAGCACTGACTACGCCGACTTTTTTCTTTTGATTGAGTTGCAACCAACGACCCAATTTTGCCACGGTGGTGGTTTTACCCGCCCCTTGCAAACCCGCCATTAACACCACCGCAGGCGGCTGGGCTTTTAAGTTTAAGGTTTCATTCGCCTCACCCATCACCTTCACTAATTCAAGGCGAATCAATTTAATCATTGATTGGCCCGGTGACAGACTAGTTTGTACTTCTTTGCCTAACGCGCCTTTTTTAACTTTGGCTAAAAAGTCATTGACGACAGTGACAGCCACGTCGGCTTCTAACAAAGCCATACGCACTTCACGCAAGGTTTCGCGGACATTGCCCTCAGTTAAACGTCCCTGACCGCGAATTTTTTTCAGCGTACCACTTAATTTATCGGTTAAATTATCAAACATAGCTAACTCATTATTATAATTAGTAAAAATCTTTGTCCACAGCGCAGTAGCAAGCCCTGCGTGTATTGCCTATGCTACCATAAGCGGCGGGATTTAGCGTGGCTTGGAAAAAGAAGACTGTTTTAAATGGAACGATGCACAGGCATTGGCTTTCAAGCGCTATTGAATCACGCAGTTTATATAAATATTATTTTAAAAACTTTAAGCCTAACTTCTTTTAACAAAAGCAGTATTATTAAACCTAATTGCCTACTATTCACTTTATTATCCTTATGAATTCCACCTTTATTGCCCTATTGGCTATTTGCGCTTATTTTGTGAATGTTAGCTGTATCGTGCGCGATATAGTCAAACAAGAAACTAGGCCTACCCCTTTACAGTTTGCATGGCTCGCGGTCAGCTCTCATATTGCCTATATTGGCTTATTATGTGCTGAGTATCAAGGTTTTCATTTTAGTTTTTTTAATACAGGCTCATTAATTGCTGTGGTTGTCAGTTTGTTATTATTAATTGCCGCTTTAAACAAACCTGTGGAAAAACTCGGTATTGCCTTATTTCCTATTAGTGCTGTTATGTTGGCATTAACTTTATTCTTTAATGATACCACTGCAATGAGTAATCGTAGCCATAATTGGGCAATGAATTTACATATACTCAGCTCCATTATTGCTTTTAGCTTATTAAATATCGCCGCTTTGCAAGCCATATTATTGGCTATTCAAAATCAACAATTAAAAAGTCATCCGCCCAAACGTTTTATTCAAACGCTACCACCTTTGCAAACGATGGAAACTTTATTGTTTCAAATGATAGCCGCTGGGGTGATTTTTTTAAGTATGGCTTTAATTAGCGGCTTTGTTTTTATTGAAGATTTATTCGCGCAACATTTAGTCCATAAAACTGTGTTATCGATTATTGCGTGGCTTGTATTTATGGGCTTATTAATTGGACGGCATCGTTATGGATGGCGCGGTAAAACCGCAATGAAATGGACGCTAGCAGGTTTTAGTTTATTATTACTAGCGTATTTTGGCAGTAAATTAGTATTAGAATTAATTTTGCATCGGTAATTATCTGAATCAGGATTTTCAAGATTATAAGATTCACAGGATTTATCCTGAAAATTCTATAATTCTGTAAATCCTGATGCTGACTATTGCCTAACTATGCGTAACAGATTGTTTGAGTATTTGTAATTCACGCTCAATTAGTTCACGGCTAGCGGCATCGATAGCTAAGGGACTATTAAGACATTGTTGCAAGGTGCATTCGAGTTGGTGCGCGATGTCACCTGTGTATTTTTGTCCAAACGTGCCAGCCGATCCCGCTAAGCTATGCACAGCACGATACAACTCCGTGGCTTCTGGGCTAGTGCCTGTGTCTTGGCATTTCACGATGTGCCAGAGTGCCTCTATGGCGCGAACTCTATCAAACAAGGAAGCTAAAAAAGCTTTGTGTAAGTTTTGCAGACGTTCATTGATTTCATGAGAATCATTAAACATGGCGCGTTTCCCAGATTTCACGCAACTGCGTGGCAAGTAACATGGGGTCAAAGGGTTTTGCAATGACTTCTAATGCACCTAAGTTGCGTAATGCAGTGACTTCATTAGGTTGCACTTTAGCGGTCATAAATACTACAGGGGTATGGATTAAATGAGGAAATTTGCGCAATTTTGCCAAGGTCATAGGTCCGTCCATGCTGGGCATCATCACATCTAATAAAATTAAATCGGGCGCGAAAGCCTCGGCTTTATCAATTGCCTCTTGTCCGCTACTACAAATCAGTAATGAATAACCACCGACTAATTCCAAGGCGAGTTGCGCCACTTCGCGGATGTCGGCCTCATCTTCAACATACATAATTTTATTTAATGGCATCATAGGGTTGTATCTTCATTGTCTGATTAGCATTTAAAACACGACGAATCGTTGCGAGTAATTGTTCATTATCGGTAGTTGATTTAACCAAAACGGCGGCGACTTGTTGATTAAAAGCATCGCTAATATCGTGACCTGAAAAAACGACTACTTGGCAATGGTCTCCAATGTTGTTTAATAATTCCATACCTGAGCCATCGGGCAAAGATAAATCTAAAATGACCAAATCGACTGTATAGCGATTAAAAAAAGCGCGTGCCTGAGCAAGTGTGCGCACAGCATGACAATCAATATTGGATTCACTAAAAATACCTTGTACCAATTGAATAATATCTAAATCATCTTCTACATGTAATACCTTAGCGCGCTGATTATTATGTAAAGCCAAACGCAGTGCGTGATGTAATTGATCGCGAGTGACTACTAAACGTTGCAAAGCATCGGTATTGAGTGACGCTGGTGGTGGCGCATCGACTTGGCTAAAGGAAGTAATAATAATATTTAATTCTTCAGTATTGGGTAGGCTACGCAATTCATGAATAAACGTTAAACAATCAGCTTCGGGCAAAGATAAGTCCAAAACCATTAAGGCATATTTTTTGGCATTTAATAAAACTTTTGCCTGCGCTACGCTATGACTGACATCATATAAAAAATTTTCTTGGCGCAACTGCTCAACTAAAGCACAGTTCATATCAGCGTTATCTTGACACAGTAACAAACAGTGCGTGGTCAACGGGCTGGGTTCAACAGCTTTAGTAAGTACCAGTTTGGGCAAACTAAAGAAAAAAGTAGTCCCCGCGCCTTCGGTACTATCAAAACCAATCGTGCCTTGATGACGTTCAATAATGACTTTGGTAATACTCAAACCCAAACCAGAACCGCCTTTTTGACGATTATCACTGCTATCAGCTTGCGCAAAACGCCCAAAAATCCGCGATCTAAAGCTTTCAGGAATGCCCGCACCATAATCTTGTATAGCGACTTGATAACTTTCTTCTTGGCAGCTAATACTAATGTCTACCCTACCGCCCTGATGCGAAAATTTAATCGCGTTTGATAATAAATTGGACAGTACCTGCATTAAGCGATTTTCATCGGCATGCACCCAAGCTTGCTCTGCAAAGGGATGTAAATGCAAACGCACTCGATAACCATCGCTATAACCTTGATTAGCCTCCAAGGCTTGGCGCACAATTTGGGCTAAATCGACAGTAGCAAACGTAAACGCCATATTCTCAGATTCAATTTTTTCTAAATCAAGCAAATCATTAATCAACAAAGTCAAACGTTCGCTGTTACGGTTTGCCATCGTCAACATGGGAAGGGCTTTTTCAGGAATTTGACCTAACGCCCCACCCAATACCAAGCCTAACGCGCCACGAATTGAGGTCAATGGGGTGCGTAATTCATGGCTAACAGTAGACACAAATTGATTTTTCATACGCTCCACAGCTTTACGTTCACTAATGTCGCGCACAATTGCTAATAAACGCGGTCTGTTTTCAGTTTGTTTTAGCACCTGAAAAGTTACTTCCACAGGAATATCGTGTCCTTCTTTATGACGATGTATTGTTTCCAAGGTTAATGACAATTTTTCATCACTTTGCAAAGAATTAATTAATTGCTGATAACGTTCTCTATCAAATTCAGGACTGATAACCATTATCTCTAGGATTAATAATTCCTCAGCACTATAACCGACTTGTTGACGCATTCCTTCATTACTATAAGTAAAACGCAAGGTATCGGTTCTGCACATAAACACACAATCCACAGTATGATCTAACACATATTTAAATTCTTCTAAAGCCAATTGCATTTTTCTCTGCTCGGCAATATCTCTGGCAATACCCACAAAATGCCGTTGACCATTACTTTCCATTTCACCTACGGTTAAATTCATCGGAAAAGTTTCGCCATTTTTACGCAGACCAACCACTTCACGCCCAATACCAATAATTTTTGCTTGCTGAGTTTTTAAATAATTACTCAAATAAGCCTCATGCGCACTGTGAAACGGATTAGGCATTAATAAATTCACATTATGCCCCAATAGTTCTTTGGTCGTATAACCAAAAACAGATAAGGCGGATTTATTAACCGTTTGAATAATACCATGCTCATCAATAGTTAAAATACCATCCTTAATAGTATTGAGTATTGCACTTAGATACTTCTTTTGATCCCGAAATTGTTGAGTTAATTGCTTGCGCTGAATTTTTTTAAACTCATCTTTAATACAATGTGCTAAATCTTCCAATATTGCCAAATCATCAACATTTAAAATGCGTGGCTGATAATCGATAAGGCATAGATTACCAATTTTTTGTTTAGCCAACATAATGGGCGCAGAAGCATAAAAACGAATAGGTCGATTATCAAAAACACAAGGATGATCGCAGTAACAATTATTCACGAAGGTATTTGGAATATATAATAATTCAGCATCGTTACGCATAGCCGCATCACAAGAAGAGCGTTTACTCGAAATCACTAAACCTTCTAAATTAAGTCCTTGATAGGATTTAAGCCACAATTGCTCTTCATCCAATAAACACAGCAAAGCAATAGGCATATTAAAACTGTGTTTAGCAATACGCGTGAAACGATCAAAACGTTCTTCGGGGGAGGTATCAATAACAACATTACCGTCTCTTAGGGGGATATGTAAGTTATGATTTGAATTTATTATCGACATAGTCATTTTACTTAACAATTGTAGAGGCAAATCATAGTTTCCCTTAATAACTCAAGTTACGCAAATTTAGTGGAATAGCGTATTTAAAACAACGATGGAGTTCAAAACTTGCTTTGTGCTTTATTGTTTTATATTACAAAGCAAGCTTTGGACTCCATTGAACTGCGTAACTTGAGTTAATAACAAACTGCTGTACAAAGGTAAATATAATTTACCACTACACAGTTACGATAATTTCTAATTAATGCTGGTGTCTTAATTAATACTGTTCAACTAAAGTATTAATGGTAGTGCATCAAAAAAGTAGGTTAGTTAATATTAAACCTTTCGGAGTTCAAACCTAGGTTTGAACTCCAGCTAAAATGGCGTTTTGTTAAAACCTACTCTTTTGAAGCACTACCGTATTAATGATTATTTTTACGGTAGTGCTTCAAAAGAGTAGGAACGTCCAACGGCATGGATGCCGAAATCCAGAAACCACGGATGGTAATTGTTATAAATACATCCCTGTAGCTGGATTCCAGCATCCCTGCTGGAATGACATCGTAGTATTTATCCTACTCTTTTGAGGCACTACCATTTTTACGTTTCAAAATTTCCTTTACTAATTTACTCACAAGCTGCACAACTTCATTTTTTTCACGCGCATCAAGACGCATCACTGTGCAATTAAAACCATGCTCTAACACATATTGATGATATTCAATTAATAGGGTATTGGTATTATTATCATCATAATGAGTCACGGCAATAATAGCAGGATAATTTTTCAAAAATTCTTTATGGAATTGTAAATAATAATCTAATTCAGCTAAAGGATTAGTATGACCATTATCAATCATAATTACCATACCCAGCGCACCTTTGCATAAAATACTTGCCATAAAATCAAAACGACGTTGCCCCGGTGTACCGTAAATATGCAGTTTTATTCCCTCAATATGGAGGATACCGTATTCCATCGCCACAGTGGTTGAAGGTTTTCTATGCAAAGCCTCATCTTCGGTAGCTTTGGCTTCTGTGCCAATAACTGGAACTTCGCTAATTACATTAATACTGGTGGTTTTTCCCGAACCCACATTGCCCGCAAATACCAGTTTAAGCGGTTCTAAATCATTCATAATGGCATAACCTCAAGTATTGCTGATTTTAGTGATAGTATGATTTTAGTTTTATTACCAAAATTACAATATAATCTTATAGTGATGTAAATTTTAAATAGTATTAAAACGACTGCCAATCCTTTAAAGAACTAAGCAATCGTGCTATTGATAAACATCAATATAAAATTGAAATACTCTATTTGTAATTTAGTGATTCAAGTAATAAACGTATGCTTATACTGTTTTTAATACCACTTTCATACAGCTACCACAACCTGAGGTACTATCAATACTAATACTACCCCCTGATTTTTCAATAAAATGACAAGCCAATGCTAAACCCAAGCTATTACAGGCTTGGGGTAATTTGGTGCTAAATAAAGGATCAACAATTAGAGAATAAAGATTTTCAGCCTCAGCATTATTATCGCAAACCGAAATAATTAATTGTTTAGCATCGCTAGGTTCAACAGTAATTTTAATACAGGCTAATTCACAGTGTTGCACTGCCTCATAAGCGTTGAGTAATAAATGCACTAAAACGTGCATTAAACCTTCTGAACTGCATTGTACGCGTGCTAAATTGGCGGCTAAATGGGTTTGAATTTGAATATTGGACTCAAGCATTTTATTACTGAGTAATTCTAAAACCTGCGCTAATACAGTAGTTACCTGACAAGTTTCAGTGCTTGATTGCACTGAAATAGATTTGATATATAACTGCATATTATGCACAACCAAATCGATACGATCGATATAATTAGTCGCTTGATAAGATAAGTCCAATAATTCTGGGTTATCGGCATATTGTTCTTGTGCTAAAGCAACTAATTGTTGTAAACCTTGCAAAGGGGTATTAATTTCTTTAGTGACGCTATCAATTAATGTCCCTATAGAAGCAAGATTTTCTAATTGCAATAAATGCGCTTGCCTATTTTGTAATTGTTTAAAATAGGTTCTGCTTTGTAATAAATTTTTCACCCGCACTAATAATTCAATTCTATCGACAGGTTTATTTAAAAAATCATCGACCCCAATTTTTAAAGCCTCAATACGTTTATCAGGGGCATCAACAACTGTCACCACAACCACTGGAATTTGACGGGTTTCAGGATTTTCTTTTAATTGCTTGGCCACTTGAAAACCGTCTAAACCGGGCATGACTAAATCTAATAGAATTAAATCAGGTTTATATTCAGCAATAACGTTCAAAGCCTGCTCGCCATTAGCGGCAAGTACCACTTTGTAGTTTTCGGCTTCTAGCCAAATTTTTAATAATTCTTGTTGAAAATAATCATCTTCTATGACCAGTAAGGTATAAGTATTTCTTTGCATGAGCGTCCTCTTAATAAAATTGATTAGACTAATAATGAAATTGGGGTGCTTTTTAAAAATTTAACTGAATATATTTAACTGATAGTTATTTAATGAATGTGTATGTCTTATAACGACATGCTATTGTAAGGGCAGATTTAAATTATTACTTTAAACAATTGGATTATGGTATACACGCTAAAAGCGATAACTATAAATAGTGAAGGCGGGCTTAAGGAGGGATTTTTATTTGACAAAGAGACGCGCTTTTTAAAAAGTAAGGCGTAATTTATTAGCATTAGTTATTGGCGTATAACTCAAGCTAATAAAATACGCCCAAGTACCATTATTCTACAATTTCAGCTTTTTCAATAACGATGTCAGTTTTAGGGACATCTTGATAATAACTTTTATTACCTGTAGGTTGCTTTGCCATTGCATCAACTACATCCATGCCTTCAATAACTTCACCAAATACCGCATATCCCCAACCATTGGCATTTTTAGCTGAGAAATTTAAAAAGCCATTATCTTTATAATTAATAAAAAACTGTGCTGTGGCTGAATGCGGGTCATTAGTACGCGCCATCGCTAAGGTGCCACGGGTATTTTTTAAACCATTATCGGCTTCATTTTGAATGGGGGCGTGGACTGCTTTTTGATTAAAGTCTTTATCAAAACCGCCGCCTTGCGCCATAAAATCAGGAATAACCCGATGAAAAATAGTGCCGTTATAAAAGCCTTCTTTAACATAACTTAAAAAATTAGCCACCGATAAGGGGGCTTTTTCAGCGTTTAATTGAATAGTAATCGCACCTAAAGTTGTTGTTAATTTAACTTTAGTAGAGGTGTCGGTCATTTTGTTTTCCTTTGCAAAAGAGAGTGTTGTAGTAAAAAGTAACATCATGGTAATGATGAAAATTCGCATGTTTTTTTTCCTTGAAAAGTCAAAAGTTGTTAATTCTAGGTGTTTTTAACTTGAAAGAGAAGTCTGTGCTTGTTAAATTGTACGGCTTTTAACAAACCTCAATTATCATCATGTTGAAAATATATAATACTTTAAGCCGCAAAAAAGAAATATTTACCCCAAAAGTAGCAGGCAGAGTGGGCATGTATGTTTGTGGTATGACAGTTTATGATTATTGCCATATCGGTCATGCCCGCGTCATGGTGGTTTTTGATACCGTGGCGCGTTATTTGCGATATTCAGGCTATGAATTAACCTATGTGCGCAATATAACCGATATTGACGATAAAATTATTCAACGCGCCAATGAAAATGGTGAAGATTTTAATCAATTAACTGAGCGGTTTATTATTGCCATGCACGAGGATGAAAAAGCCTTGTCAGTATTACCGCCCGATAGTGAACCCAAAGCCACGCAATCGATTAATGCTATTATTACTATGATTGAAAGCTTAATTACTAAAGGTTTTGCCTATATTGGTCATAATGGTGATGTTTTTTATAGCGTGAATAACTTTGCTAATTACGGGCAATTATCAGGTAAGAATTTAGCGGATTTACAAGCGGGTGAAAGAGTTGATATTGATAATGCCAAAAATAATCCTTTAGATTTTGTTTTATGGAAAATGGCAAAAGTAAATGAACCCGCGTGGCAATCACCTTGGGGCTTGGGTCGGCCGGGTTGGCATATTGAATGTTCGGCAATGTCAACGTGTTGTTTGGGTAATTCTTTTGATATTCATGGCGGCGGTATGGATTTACAATTTCCGCATCATGAAAATGAAATAGCCCAATCAGAAGGGGCAACGGGGGAGAAGTTTGTTAATTATTGGATGCACAATGGTTTTGTTAGAGTTAATGAAGAAAAGATGTCAAAATCTTTAAATAACTTCTTTACCGTGCGCGAAGTATTAAAACAATATCAACCCGAAATTGTACGCTTTTTTATATTATCAAGTCATTACCGTAGTCCATTAAATTATTCTGACGAACAATTAAATGAAGCGCATTCAGCTTTAACGCGTTTATATACGGCTTTGCGTGGCGTTGAAATAGTAGATAATGGTTTGTTATTAAATGATGCTATTGAACGTTTTAAACAAGCAATGGATGATGATTTTAATACGCCAGTCGCTTTAGCAGTATTATTTGATTTAGCCAGAGATTTAAATAAAGCTAAAAACCACGAGCCTGATAATATTCAAGCTTTAGCCAATACCTTAAAATATCTAGCTAGTTTATTGGGGATTTTGCAAGATAATCCTGACGGTTTTTTACAAGGCAATAATGACGATGACGCGTTAATTGAAGCGCAAATTCAAGCGAGAATTACCGCTAAAAAAGCCAAAGAATGGGCTACTGCGGACAAAATCCGCAATGATTTAAAAGCGCAGGGGATTATTTTAGAAGATAGCCCAGATGGTAATACGAGTTGGCGTAGAGAATAAAATAATAATTAATTATTCTATTATCTGAATCAGGATTTACAGGATTTCGAGATTCACAGGATTTATCCTGAAAAATCTTATAACCATAGAAAATCCTGATTCAGACGCAAATAAGCTAAGTAGTTACAATAAAAAAATAATTAATTGTAGCCTGATTAATTTATTGTGTATTATATGAATCGCAGTTTAATAAGTCCTGAGTTACGTTATTACTTCCCCTTACTTGAGAGTATGTTATGAAAACTAAGCAATCTAAAATTTTAGCTTTACTGGCTTTGCTGATTTTCAGCGTTATGTCTATTCATGTTTTTGCTAAAGAAATAGAAACCGCCTCGGCTAATGGTAAATATGCCCAGTTACTTAAAGAAATTAGCTGTCCTAAAGATAGCGCACAATATGGTAAATTCACTGATTATGGTTATTGGGAAGGCGGTCTGTGGTGTGGACAGCAAGGCCCGGCGGGTTATTGGGTATGGTTAAAACCTACTTGGTATGTTTGGGGTTATAAAGTCCAAGATAATCACTAAAATTAATAAAACGAAGTTGAGTATTTAATAATGAGCCATATAACAGAGCAATCCATTCAAACGTTTCTTGATGAATTAGCCAGTAAATCAGCAACACCCGGTGGCGGTAGTGTGGCGGCATTAATGGGGGCGCAATCAGCGGCTTTAATTAGTATGGTGTGTAATTTAACTATTGGTAAAGCCAAATATGTTGAAGTGGAAGCCGATATGCAGGCTTTATTAATAGATGCTGAAAAATTACGCGCTCAATTAACCGATTTTATTCAAGCCGACGTGGATGTATTTAATCGTTTAATGAGCTGTTACGGTTTGCCTAAAGCCACTGAGCAAGAACAAGCGGCGCGTAGTTTGGCAATTCAAGCAGTATTAAAAGAAGCCACGCAAATACCCCTAGATTGTGCTAAAGCTTGTGCTGAGGCAATTACTTTGAGTCGTATTGCTACTGAAAAAGGCAGTAAAGCGGTGATTAGTGATGCGGGAGCGGCGGTGATGTGCGCTTATAGTGGTTTAAAAACAGCGGCATTAAATGTTTATATTAATGCGAATAGTTTAAAAGATAGAGACTTTGCTGAAAGCAAATTAGCTGAATTGGCTTTGATTTTACAAGACGCGGATATCAATACTGATGAAATTTATAATCAAGTGAAGGCGAGTTTGTAATATAAAGTTACGGTGTTGATTCATATTATCTGAATCAGGATTTACAGGATTAGAAGATTAACAAGATAATCCTGTAAATCCATTTTCCTTTAGACACAAGCTAAACAAAAAGCCGATAATTATTCCTGTAGAGACGTTGCACCGCAACGTCTTTTCACGCGAAATTATCCAAAAAAAAGGCAGGTTTAAAA
>JBAQSX010000042.1:0-7778 GCA_049296695.1 Methylococcaceae bacterium
GCATTGCAACGTCTCTACTTATTAATTTATATCTTTTCGCGGCTTTAATGGACATTATTAACACAAAACAACAAAGTCAATTAAAATAATAATCCCTGCTCACGCTCGAATTATTATTTTATGAACCCAATTAAAAAAGCTGTCATTAATAGTCTTATTATTTTAATAAATCCAGTTTATGCGGGTGATATAACAGAATTAGAAACTATGCAAGTCATTGGCAATGATACTGATTTAACAGGTATTGCTTCGTCAGCCTCACAAGGCATAGTGGGACAAAAACAATTCGCTTACAGGCCATTAGCGCGAGTGGGTGAATTAATTGAAGTGATACCTAACGCTTTAGCCACGCAACACAGCGGCAGTGGTAAAGCTAATCAATATTTTTTACGCGGCTTTAATTTAGACCACGGCACCGATTTTTCAGTTAGCGTTGATGGTATACCCATGAATATGCCCAGCCATGCACACGGTCAGGGTTATTTAGATTTAAACAGTATTATTCCTGAATTAATTGAAAACGTAGATTATGGCAAAGGGGTTTATTATGCCGAAGTAGGGGATTTTTCTTCGGCGGGTTATTCCAATATGCACAGTTTTAAACAATTAGCTAAAGGCTTTATTAAATTCACTGGCGGTGACTATGATTATTACCGCCTAGTATCGGCTAATAGTCATCAACTAGGCGCGGGTACTTTACTTTATGCGGGTGAATTTAATAGTTATAACGGTGTGTGGCAAAATCCTGAAAACCTAGATAAATATAACGGCTTATTAACTTATAACGTTAGCCGTAATAATGTAGATTATAGCTTATATGCTAAAACCTATCATGCCAATTGGACAGCGACTAATCAAATTCCACAACGCGCTATTGATAATGGTTTATTAAATCAATACGGCACAATGGATAATTCCGATGGCGGCGTGAGTAGTCGTTATAGTATTTCGGGTAATATAAAAAGTCACAATGCTAATTATAAAAATGAAGCTAACATTTACGCGCTTTATTCAGATTTAAACTTATATTCTAATTTCACAGGTTATTTAAATGACCCTATACAGGGTGACCAAATTCAACAACAAGAACGCCGTGTCCAATTAGGTGCTAATGCTGAGCAAACGTGGTTTTCAGATTATTTTGGTTTTGAACAAGATAATAGTTTAGGTATTCAAATTCGTCATGATGATATTATGGGTTTAGCGTTAAATCATACCCAAAACAGGCAATGGCTTAATACTATTCGCAATGACAGCATTACTCAAACCAGTATTGCTATATATATTAAAAACCAAACGCAATGGTTAAAAAAGTTTCGCACTATTGCAGGTCTACGCGCTGATAGTTTTGATTTTACTGTGAATAGTCACAGTTTAGCGATGAATTCAGGGACGCGCTCGGCAAGTTTATTCAGTCCTAAATTAAGTTTAATACTAGGACCGTGGTATCAAACCGAAGCTTTTATTAATTTAGGTTATGGTTATCATTCTAATGATGCGCGGGGAACGACTTTAAAAATTGACCCGATTACTGATAATACCGCTAATGCAGTTAATCCATTAGTCTGGTCACGCGGCGGTGAAATTGGTTTTAAAAACCAGAGTATTAACGGATTAAGTTCAAGTATTGCTTTTTGGTATTTACAAATGGCATCGGAATTAGTCTTTGTCGGGGACGCAGGTGGTACAGAACCGACAGGCAGTAGTGAGCGTTACGGCGTGGAATGGAATAATAATTATCAAGTTAATCGTTGGCTCACTTTAGATGCTGATTTAGGTTTTACTAAGGCGCGTTATTTAAATACGCCGAGTCATAGTTCACATATTAGTAATTCAGTAGGACGGGTAATCAGTGCAGGGGCTGTTATAAAATTACCGTATCATTTTTTTACGACATTACGCTTACGTCATTTTGGTGATGTGCCTTTAAATGAAACGGCTAGTTTTTATGCGGGTAATACGACTTTAGTCAATTACGCTTTGGGTTATGAGTATAAAGCAATTAAAGTGCAATTAGATTTATTTAATCTATTTGATTCGCACAGTAATGATATTGCTTATGCTTATGAATCAAAACTTAAAACTGAATTAAATGCCGTTGATGGCGTATTAAAACATAGTGTTGAACCACGCATGATACGATTATCGGCAAGCGTGAGTTTTTAATAATTTTTTCCACGAAAAGCACTAAAGACACGAAAAGATAGTAATAATTAATTACGCTAGTGTAGGGGCAAATCATATTTGCCATTAATAACAACATAGTGTGAACACAGGGCAAAAAATATTTTGCCCCTACAATTTTATTATTTCTGTGTAACTTGAGTTTTTTATTTAAAACCTTTCGTGTTTTTCGTGCCTTTAGTGGACACTTTTTTTCAATATAAAATGGAGTAAATCATGAGTACCCAAGCCCAAGTTGTACCAGAAAACGATATTCATTTAGGCGCGGAAATCGTTAGAGATTTAATTAAACAATTACACGCCATTGATACCTTTGATACTTACGAAAACTGGTCAGATGCTAAAATCATTGACCCCTTAATACTTACTAAAGAACGCAAACGCGAAATCCCCATTATTGGCGACCCAGATGGTTTAACCATTGCCCGTTTAAAATGTTATTACAATTCTTTATCGTCATTAATTGAATTAAAAAGCGGTTATATGGCAGTGCCGATGGTTAATTTAACCCACGAAGGTTTTGGCAGAGCCATTATTATGGTGGGTAAATTAATTGTGGTCGATAAAGTATTACGCGATGTGCATCGTTGGGGATTTCCTAGTTTGGCTGATTTATGTGAACAAAGCGATAAAAGCATTAATAAAGCTATCGAGTTAATTGAAAAATACAAAGGCGCGGCAACCGATTAGAGGTGTGAAATGAGTGATATTAAAGAATTAGAAAAAGACGTAAAAAAAGCCAAACGCTTGGCAAATGAACAAGCCTCCGTGTTGCATGACTTAATCGAAGACAGTCTGCCTGAAGGCTATGACAAACTCATGGGTATTGCCCAAGCCACTTATGACGCTTGCTTAGCGTGGGATGAGGCCAATCAAAAATTGAAAGCCGCAGGAGGCTAAGATGAGCGATTTTGTAACAGGGACAACCTTTGGTGGCGCGACGTGGACACCTGCTTATGTCACTGAGATTAATCAAAAAACCTGTATTGGTTGTGGACGTTGTTTTAAAGCCTGTCCGCGTGATGTCTTTGATTTAGTTGAAAAAGCCGATGTATTAAGCGCGGAAGAATTTGACGATGATTATGATGATTTTGAAGACGATGATGATTCAAGCATGGTGATGAGCATTAAAAATGGCGCGGACTGTATTGGTTGCACCGCCTGCTCACGCGTATGTCCTAAAAATTGTTTTACTCACGAAGCGAAAGCCGCTTAAAACACTTGGAGGTCAGGCTCTGCCTGACCTATTTATCTATTTGTCAGGCAAAGCCTGACCTCCGATTATTACAAGGAGTTATCATGCCCCGTCCTGAAAAACACGTTTTTATCTGTACCCAAAACCGTCCACAAGGACATCCACGCGGCTCATGCGGTAGCGCGGGCAGTGCTGAGATTATGAATGAATTTATGATGGAAATTCAAAATCGTAATCTTTTTGACCGTATCGCTTTAACCAACACAGGTTGTATGGGACCGTGCATGTTTGGCCCTAGCGTTTTGGTTTATCCCGAAGGCGTGTTGTATGGCAAGGTTAAAAAAGCCGATGTGAAAACTATCATTGAACAGCATTTATTAGGCGGTACGCCTGTGGCTGAACTACAAGTCCCCGCAGAGGTGTGGTAGCCATGTCTACCGCTTTAGACGCTAGCGTTACTGCTCAACAAGCTTTGGGTGAAAAAATTTGTGAACAGTTACGTTTAAGCATAGATAAGCTAGGTTTTAGCGCGGAAGAATCGCAAAATTACCCCGTGTATCAGCAAGCCAGTTATCAATTAATTCATGATCCTTATACAGGAAAAGATAATTTAAAAGTAAATTGGTTAGATACTCATAAACAACGTATCGGCTTTTTACAATTTAATAGTGATAATAGTTTTTATGCCGAATATGATGTAGTAAAACCGCACCCTAAAAAACCACAATGGTTTGTCGAAGCGGTGAGTGCGTGGGGTGATTTGAGCGATATTAAAACTGAGGCTAAGTTATTAGCTATACCCGAATAATAGATTTGTTATAACAATAAAATTAATTATGCTTATAAACAATGGAGTACAAGCCTATATTTGTACTCCAACGTACAAAAATTAACACCTTATTGTAAGCCGCAACAAATCTAATAAGCCAAAATAAGGGTAGTGCTTCAAAAGAGTAGGTTTTAATAAAACGCTCTTTTAGCTGGAGTTCAAACCTAGGTTTGAACTCCGATTGTTTGATATTAACTAGCCTACTTTTTTGATGCACCACCAAAATAAGTATATTTGGTTGTTATCCTCTTTGTGGATTATAATTATTTCAATATTGTGTGCTTCGCATAATGCAAAAACCAACTCTGCACCAAAATGTAATAAACGGTCTTTATGAGTTATCACCAATTGGTTTTTTTAATATCATTTCTAATAATTTGTTAAGTCCTTTTTTGCGATAGTTCATGCCTGAGCCCAAATCAAATCGCTTATGATTTCAGTACGCCCGCCGCTACTAAAAATCTATGAAAATCCATGATTTTCTAGTATCTATTCACACCGTCAACACAGAAGCTGTAAATAAATTTACAGACTCACACTGCTCAAATGCGCGTTTAAGGTCTAGCTGTAACGTGTCCCGACCGACTTTATTTAAATTCATTGCCGCATTTAAATCTCTGTTTGCACTAAAACCACAGTCACACACAAAAACTCTATCGGCAAGTTTTAAATCATTTTTAGGTAGTGCTTCAAAAGAGTAGGTTTAAACAAAACGCTATTTTAGTTGGAGTTCAAACCTAGGTTTGAGCTCCGATTGTTTGATATTAACTAGCCTACTTTTTTGATGCACTACCATAAAAATTATAGGTATGTTAGCTTAACTGTGGGCAGTGACACAGAGCATGGAAACGATTCTTGTTAGGGATATTTCATAAACAACCCACGCCCAAACATTGATTTACTTCAATGGTGATGTGCTTCAATTTATCAAAATCTTTTAATAAGGTCTTATAATAATCGGGACTTTGTGGATGATGTGAAACTAAAGAAATAATCAGCGCAAAATGATTAGGTGCAACGCGCCAAATATGAATATCAGCAATACGATTATCGGCATCGCTTTCTATGGTTTCTTTAATAGCATGTAAATAATTAGCATCAATACTTTGATCTAATAATAAAGAACTGGTTTCAGTTAATAAACCCTGCGACCATTTAATAATAATTAAGCCGCCTAATACGCCCATTGCAGGGTCTAACCAATTTAAAGAAAAATATTTTCCTGATAACAAAGCAATAATAGCTAATACTGAGGTCAGGGCATCGGCTAAGACATGTAAATAGGCCGCTTTTAAATTATGATCATGTTCATGATGGTGGTGATGATGAGTATCATGGTGATTGTGTTCATGATGAGGACTATGCGAATTTTTTAATAATAATGCACTCAATAAATTAACCACTAAACCTAAAACAGCAACAATTATTGCCTCATCAAAATGGATTAATTGTGGATTAGCTAAGCGTTGCCCTGATTCAATAAGCATTAATAAAGCAACCATACCTAAAATAATCGCGCTGGTAAAACCGCCTAATACGCCCACTTTGCCCGAACCAAAAGAAAAAGTATTATCAGTGGCGTGTTTTCTGGCATAACGATAAGTAAATAAAGCAATCATAAAGGCGGCAACGTGGGTTGCCATGTGCCAACCGTCGGCAAGCAATGCCATTGAGCCATAAAACAGCCCCGCGCTGATTTCTAGGAGCATGGTGATAAAGGTTAATGCCACCACTTGTTTGGTACGACGTTCGCCTTTTTTATTTAAGAAAACAAAATCATGCGTGTGGCGCAACTGGCTTAATGATTGCTCGTGCATAGTCAAATCCTATGAATGTTAAAACAAGAGTTTCACTTTAAGCTTTAAGCGTGTAAGGTGCAAGTTACAATAAAGCCTCTTCTCTTTAGTACACCAAAAAATAACTATGAATGAAACCCTACATTTTATTGATGCCACTAAAACATGGCTAAGCACTATTATTATTGCGCATAATATTTGCCCGTTTGCCAAACGGGTGTTTGATGAGCAAAGCATTCATTTTACGGTAAATAAAAGTGAAGCTATTGAACAATTATTGCTTAATTTAATAGCTGAATGTGAGTTATTAAATAATGATAATACTATCGAAACCAGTTTATTAATTTATAGCAAGGCATTGACTGATTTTGATGATTATTTAGATTTTTTAGCATTAGCTGAGGATTTATTAATTGAGCAAGGTTATGAAGGTATTTATCAATTAGCCAGTTTTCATCCTGATTATTGTTTTGAGGGCGTATCTATTAATGATGCTTCTAATTATACTAATCGTTCACCTTATCCGATGTTGCATTTATTGCGCGAATCCAGTCTTGAACAAGCCATTAAGCATTATCCCAATCCTGAATTAATTCCAGAGCGTAATATTGAATTAACGCGAGAGTTAGGTTTACAGACGATGCAAGCCTTATTGGCGGCGTGTTATAAAGTGTAATCTTTGTAACAAGATGACTCTTTCATAGAATAATTTAAACAGTTTTTTATTTTAATTAGTAACAATTATGACTTATCCAACTATTGAAGCTTTTGTAGGTAATACCCCTTTAGTTAAATTACAACGTTTAGCGCATAAACCTTCTAATACGATTTTATTAAAATTAGAAGGTAATAATCCCGCTGGTTCAGTTAAAGATAGACCTGCTTTAAATATGATTGTACAAGCCGAGGCGCGAGGTGAAATTAAAACGGGTGATCGTTTAATTGAAGCTACCAGCGGTAATACAGGGATTGCTTTAGCGATGGCGGCGGCAATTAAGGGTTATAAAATGACTTTAATTATGCCCGACAATATGAGCGAAGAGCGCAAAGCGTCTATGAAGGCTTACGGCGCGGAGATTATTTTAACGCCCGCTTCAGGCAGTATGGAGGCGGCAATTGATTTAGCGCGGGCAATGGAAGCTGCAGGTGAAGGTAAAATTTTGGATCAGTTTTCTAATCCAGACAATCCTTTAGCGCATTATCACGGTACAGGCCCTGAGATTTGGCGCGATACTCACGGACAAATCACTCATTTTGTCAGCGCGATGGGAACGACTGGCACGATTATGGGAACGTCTCGCTACCTTAAAGAACAAAATTCGGCGATTCAAATTGTCGGCGTGCAACCTGAAGGTGAAGCCAAAATCCCCGGCATTCGCCGCTGGCCGGTTGAGTATTTGCCTAAAATTTATGATGCCAGTCGAGTCGATCAGATTATAGGTATGGATCAAGCCACCGCTGAGGCGACTACTCGCGCTTTAGCAGTCAAAGAAGGCATTTTTGCTGGGGTGTCTTCAGGTGGTGCGGTGGCGGCGGCGTTGCGTTTATCGACTGAAGTGGATAACGCCACTATTGTGGTGATTATTTGTGATAGAGGCGATCGGTATTTATCGACAGGGGTTTTTCCGAGTTAAGACGGCCAATTCTAAAAAATAATTTTGAAGATTAATATTTTTGGTAGTGCATCAAAAAAGTAGGCTAGTTAATATTAAACCTTTCGGAGTTCAAACCTAGGTTTGAACTCCAGCTAAAATGTTTTGTTAAAACCTACTCT
>JBAQSX010000043.1:0-11880 GCA_049296695.1 Methylococcaceae bacterium
ATGAATTAAACGTAAATTGCCATGTGTCCAACTATGATTAGCTAATTCAAATAAAGGCTCTGCCATTAATTGTTTGGTTTTTTCAGGATGAGAGCGCATCCATTTTCCACCTGCAAAAAGCGTAGCTTTAATTTTATTATCGCGCAAATAATTAATAATTTCGGCATCATAACCTGTTTTTTGATTGGCTTGCTCACATAAATCAAAACTCAGCGCGATATATTTTTCATTATTAGGCAACACAACCGAACGAATTGAACCGCTTAAATGCGTATTAAGCTCGGTTTTAATGACAGTGGGTTGTGTATTTTTAGGTGGGCTATTATCAGGATGGGTATTTTGCACTACTTTATCGTGTGGTGTGCCTTTTAATTGTGCCTCTGTCCAACAAGCTGTTAGTAAACTGTGAGGATTATCATTAGCTAGGGCTAATTGATTTATAAAAACTGTCAAAATTAAAAGCCATTTATTCATAAAGTGAAATCAAAGGTATTAGTAAAGGCGTTAATAAAAACTTAGGGATAATAATGATAGAAATTTCTAAAATAGAAGTATATCCATTGTTATATTTTATGGACTTTAAGCAAAAGCTTGGCGATTTTTTTAGAAATTTTTCAAACATTGTTAGTTTTTATTTTATGCGTTGTGGATTGTTTTTTAAAATTTATTATTAATAGAATGGTTAATCTTTTTAAAATCAAAACGCTATCAATCTTAAGAATGTCTTAAATAGCTATTGTCGCAATTATATAACCTTTTGGCGTTTGTCTGACAAACGACATAATAATAGTGATTAATTCTTTACAGTTATTCTTTAATTCCTTTATGCTTTTTACAGCTAATTGTTCTTATGTTATGCTAACGGGCGCGTTTTTAATCCATAAAGTTTTTATGAGCCAATAAACACGGATAGTTTATTGTTTTTAAACAAGGAGGTGCTTTCAGGAAATGAGACATGACAGATTCGACTATTACGCAGACTGTGCAAGACATCATCGCTAATTTAAAAGATAAACCGGGTGCATTGTTACCTATTCTGCACGCTGTTCAAGATGCTTTAACTTATATTCCCGCTGACAGTGTTCCTGCAATTGCTAGAGCTTTAAATCTTTCTCGCGCTGAAGTGCATGGCGTGATTAGTTTTTATCATTATTTTAGAGACACCCCCGCTGGCAAACACACTGTGCATGTGTGTCGTGCTGAATCGTGTCAAGCAATGGGCGGCAAAGCCTTAGAAGCCCACGTTAAACAACGCTTAGGCATTGATTATCATGAAACTACAGAAAATGGGCAGTTTTCTTTAGAACCCGTATATTGCTTAGGTAACTGCGCTTGTTCACCTGCTATTCAAATTGATAATGAGGTTTATGGTCGCGTGTCTGCCGACTGTTTTGATGAAATCGTGACCGAATTAGGAGCTTCTCTATGACCATTACTGTTTATGTTTCAGGCGATTCCAGCGCGGTATCACTGGGCGCGAATCGCACCGCTAACGCTTTAGTCACGCAAGCCCAGCAACGCGGCGTAGATATTGAAGTAATTCGCAATGGTTCACGCGGCATGTATTGGCTAGAACCCTTAGTAGAAGTGGAAGTCAACGGCGAACGCACCGCTTATGGCCCAGTGCAAGCAAGTGACGTGGCTAGTTTATTTGATAGCGGTTTTATTTATGGCAGAAATCATCCATTAGCGTTGGGTTTAACCGAAGAAATCCCTTATTTTAAAAAACAACAACGCTTAACCTTTGCCAGAGTCGGTATTACTAATCCTATTAGTTTAGAGGATTATATTAAATATGACGGTTATAAAGGATTAACTAACGCCTTAGCATTAAGCCAAGCCGAAATAGTTAAACATGTTACTGATTCGGGATTAAGAGGACGCGGCGGCGCGGCATTTCCAACAGGTATTAAATGGAATACTGTTTTAAATACGCAATCTGAACGAAAATATATTATTTGTAATGCCGACGAAGGTGATTCGGGTACATTTTCAGACCGTATGATAATGGAAGGCGACCCGTTTGTTTTAATAGAAGGCATGACCATTGCGGGAATAGCAGTGGGTGCAACGCAGGGTTATATTTATTTACGCGTTGAATATCCACACGCACATATTGCTTTAAATGCCGCAATTGAATCCGCTTATGCTAATAATTATTTAGGCGAGAATATTCAAGGTAGCGGTAAAAGTTTTCATTTAGAAGTTCGATTAGGTGCAGGCGCGTATGTGTGCGGCGAAGAAACCTCATTAATGGAAAGTTTAGAAGGCAAACGTGGCTTAGTTAGATTTAAACCGCCATTACCTGCTATTAGTGGTTTATTTGGCAAACCAACAGTCGTTAATAATGTAATTTCATTAGCCTCAGTACCTGTGATTTTAGCCAAAGGCGGCGAATATTATCGTGATTTTGGCATGGGTCGTTCACGCGGCACTTTGCCTTTGCAATTAGCGGGTAATTTAAAACACACGGGATTAGTTGAAGTCGCTTTTGGACTGACTTTGCGCGAATTACTTTATGATTTTGGCGGCGGTAGTGCGACGGGTCGTCCCATTAAAGCCGTGCAAGTGGGTGGCCCATTAGGCGCGTATTTGCCTGAATCCCAATTTGATACGCCCTTAGATTATGAAGCCTTTGCCGCCAATTGGACGGTATTGGGTCATGGTGGTGTAGTGGCGTTTGATGACACGGTCAATATGGCAGAAATGGCAAAATACAGTATGGAATTTTGCGCCGCTGAATCGTGCGGTAAATGTACCCCTTGCCGTATTGGTTCAACGCGTGGTTATGAAGTAATGGACGATATTATTAATAATGTCGATAAAGAAAAGAATATCGTGTTATTACGTTCTTTATGTGACACCTTATTAAATGGTTCATTATGCGCCTTAGGTGGCATGACACCGTATCCTGTATTGAGTGCATTGAATCATTTCCCAGAAGATTTTGGGGTTAAGGCTTAATTAGTTATTCGCGGGAGAAACAAAATGTTATTAAGAGCAGTTATTGAATTTGATAATGAAGTACACGCATTTTCTGCAACCTGCCCTGAATTAACAGATGTTTCTTCCTGCGATGATACTAAAGAAGAGGCTCTAAATAATTTACAAGAAGCGATTGTATTAATGCTTGAGCCAATAATTGATAACACATAAAAACGACTGCCAGTCCTTTAAAGGACTGGCAGTCGTTATATCAGTTTATGAAATTGCTACAAGCCGATTTATCTTAAGAGAATTAAGCAAATGCCTTACAGTAATTTTACCCTTAAAAAAGTTCAACAAGCATTTGATATAACGATTATAGAAACCAGCGATTTATTTGCTGAAATTGAACCCAAAGAAATTAGCCCACATTTACAAGAAACCTTAATTGATAATGTTGCTTTAGCAGTTGCTATTAATACTGAAAAAGCCCGTTCAGAACTAATTATTGCACCTGTATTGATTGAAATTAGAAAGCTATTTAATAAACAAATCAGTTTATTTTCTGGCGTTGAAATGACAGTCGATAAAGAACGTGATTTAACAGGGTTTTGTGATTTTATTATTAGTCAATCACCTGAGCAGTTATTTTTAAAAACGCCTGTGATTACCGTTGTTGAAGCGAAAAACGAAAACATTATGAGCGGTTTAGGACAATGCGCCGCTGAAATGATTGCCGCTAGTTTATTTAATCAACAAGAAGCAACACCGTTAAATAGCATTTATGGTGTGGTGACTTCGGGTAATTTGTGGAAGTTTTTAAAATTAGAAAATAATACGCTGTCTATTGATTTAAGTGATTATCCCATTAAAGAAGTGAATAAAATTGTTGGGGTGTTGTGTGCGATGGTTGGGCAGAATAATTGAGCTTAATTAAGATGAATATAGCAACAATTCAACTACAAGAAAATTTAGATTTACTCTGTAATGAGGTTTGTCTAAATCATGAACCTGTATTAATAGAAAGGCGGCAAGGTAATATAGTCTTAGTGGCGCAAGAGAATTATTTATCCTTGTTAGAAACCACTTATCTATTAAAGTCACCTGCTAATGCAGAACGTTTATTAAGCAGTTTAAATAATCACGCTAACGATATTTCTTTTAATTCAGTCGATGACCTCAAAGCACAGCTTAATATTATCTAGTTATTATTAAAAGTTAGTAATTAATTTGGGAACATTGTTATGACTCAAGAAAATGAACAAATACATCATAAAATAGCTAAACGTGTAGAAGATGTTTCAATGACAGCAGGTATTGTAGCGGGAGTAGCTAGTGCTGGTGCAGTATTAGCAGCACCTACGGGTTTATCCGCATTGGGGGTGTCATTAGGTATTATTAGTGCGCCATTAATAGTGACAGCCGCGCCTATTATCGGTATTGCCGCAACGGTAGCAGGTACTATCTCAGGAGGTGCTTATTTTTACGCTAAATGGAAAGATAGACAGAATAGCGATGATATAAATCAACTTTCTGAAAAACAATTAAAAGATATTGAAATGCTTGAACAGGCTTATGAGCAAGGTTTTTTATCAGAAGAAGATTTTAATAGTCGAATTGAGAAAATTATTCAACGTTAGTTATATAAGTTTTACTGCATACATACAACAATAAAACACATTAAATTCTATTAGGAATAACCATCATGTTAAAAAGTTACGCCGCTATTTATAAACAAGGTTATTTGCAATGGCTAGATGACGCGCCTTCGCAAGATAATATCGAAGTCATCGTGACTTTAATTGAAAAAACAAAGCCTATTAATCGCACAGCATTAGAAAAACAAGCGATTTTAAATCAAGCATGGCAATGTGTATCGCAAGAAAGTGATGAAAAACCATTAAGAAAAGTCTATGCACACCGTATTAATGTAGAGGATATTGAACTACCCACTAGAGAAAATTTGCATGAGCGATAATTGTTTTATTGATACCAATATCTGGGTTTATGCCCATTTAAATTCTGAAAATAATAAATCAGCGACTGCATTAAATCTTTTAGAAAACTTGCCCGTTCTAATCAGTAGTACCCAAGTTTTAAATGAATATTATAGCGTCATGCTGAAAAAGAAAATTGCCGATAATCTTATTCAAGATAATATTGATGTCATTATTGATATTAGCACTATAACTATTATTCAAATAACAACACTGCGCCTTGCCCATAAAATAAAATTAAAATACGGCTTTTCTTATTGGGATAGTTTAATTGTAGCCAGTGCTTTAGAAGCAAACTGTACAGTTTTATATTCAGAAGATATGCAGCATAAACAACTGATAGAAAATAGTTTAACCATTATCAATCCCTTTACTGCTATTTAAAAAAACTTTTCACGATTTAATAAAAATAGAAAGCCATCGCCGCCTAAATAATGACAAGAGGACATCATCATGAGCATCAATAAAGAAAAAGATTACGGCACACCAGCCCGACAAAATCAGCAAACCGTCAGCGTTGAAATCGACGGCTTTAAAGTCAACGCGCCAGCGGGGACTTCCATCATGCGCGCCGCCGCGAGTATTGGCATTGAAATTCCCAAACTGTGCGCCACCGACAGCATTGAACCCTTTGGCTCATGCCGTTTGTGCGTGGTTCAAATTGAAGGCGGCAGAGGAATGCCCGCGTCTTGCACCACGCCTGTTGCCGAAGGTTTAAAAATCACCACCCAAAACAAAAAACTCGCTGATGTGCGCCGTGGCATTATGGAGTTATACATCTCCGACCACCCGCTCGATTGCTTAACCTGCTCATCAAACGGTGATTGCGAATTGCAAGACATGGCAGGCGCGGTCGGTTTGCGTGAAGTGCGCTACAAACCTGTAGAAACCCACTTAAACGCGGTCAAAGACGAAAGCAATCCTTACTTTAGTTTTGACCCCAGTAAATGTATCGTCTGCTCACGTTGCGTGAGAGCTTGCGAAGAAACCCAAGGCACATTCGCGCTTACTATTGACGGACGTGGCTTTGACTCAAAAGTCTCTCCGGGGCAAAACCAAGCCTTTATGGACTCAGAATGTGTATCCTGCGGCGCGTGTGTGCAAGCCTGTCCAACGGCTACGTTGATGGAAAAATCGGTGATTGATAACGGTCAACCCGAACACGCCATTGTCACCACTTGCGCTTATTGCGGCGTGGGTTGTTCATTCCGCGCGGAAATGAAAGGTGAGCAGGTGATTCGCATGGTGCCGCATAAAGACGGTAAAGCCAATCACGGGCATTCTTGCGTCAAAGGTCGTTTTGCTTTTGGTTATGCCACCCATAAAGACCGCGTCACTAAACCAATGATTCGCAAGTCGATTCATGAGCCTTGGCAAGAAGTGAGCTGGGACGTGGCGATTAACTATGCCGCGTCTGAGTTAAAACGCATTCAAGCCAAATACGGTAAAGATTCAGTCGGCGGAATTACTTCGTCACGTTGTACTAATGAAGAAACTTATTTAGTGCAAAAACTGATTCGTGCAGGTTTTGGTAATAATAATGTCGATACTTGCGCTCGTGTGTGCCATTCACCTACAGGTTACGGCTTAAAACAAACCTTTGGTGAAGCCTCAGGTACACAAGATTTTGATTCGGTGATGCAAGCCGATGTGATTCTAGTCATGGGCGCGAATCCAACAGACGGACACCCTGTGTTTGGTTCATTGTTGAAAAAACGCTTACGTCAAGGCGCGAAACTCATCGTGATTGACCCCCGCGAAATTGATTTAGTGAAAACCCCACACGTTATCGCAAGTCATCATTTAAAACTGCGTCCTAGCACTAACGTAGCTATCGTCACTGCTTTGGCGTATGTGATTGTCACTGAAAACTTAGTTGATGAAGATTTTGTTAAAGCGCGTTGTGACGTGGCATCGTTTGAAAAATGGCGTACTTTTATCGCTCAAGAACACCATTCACCCGAAGCGGTTGAAACAATCACTGGCGTTCCAGCAGACGAATTACGCGCCGCCGCGCGTTTATATGCCTCAGCCAAAAACGGCGCGATTTATTACGGTTTAGGCGTAACCGAACACAGCCAAGGTTCAACCACGGTTATTGGTATTGCTAACTTAGCGATGGCAACAGGTAATTTAGGACGTGATGGCGTGGGCGTAAATCCTTTACGCGGACAAAACAACGTGCAAGGCTCATGCGATATGGGTTCATTCCCGCATGAATTCCCCGGCTATCGCCATGTTTCTAATCCAGAAACCCACAACTTATTTGAAAACGCATGGCAAGCGACTTTGAGTTCAGAACCCGGTTTGCGTATTCCGAATATGTTTGAAGCGGCTTTAGACGGCAGTTTCTTAGGGCTATATTGTGAAGGCGAAGATATTGCCCAATCTGACCCAGACATCAAACACGTTCATGCCGCCTTACGCGCTATGGAGTGCGTGATTGTGCAAGATATTTTCTTAAATGAAACCGCCAAGTTTGCCCACGTTTTCTTACCCGGTGCGAGTTTCTTAGAAAAAACAGGCACATTCACCAATGCTGAACGCCGCATTTCACCTGTGCGTCAAGTCATGAAGCCGTTAGCGGGTTATGCCGATTGGGAAGTGACGCAAATGTTATCTAATGCGTTGGGTTATCCCATGAATTACAGCCACCCCTCAGAAATCATGGCAGAAATTGCCGCGTTAACGCCTAGTTTCCACGGCGTGAGTTATGAAAAGATTGATGAAATGGGCAGTGTGCAATGGCCTTGCAACGATGAAACCCCCGAAGGTACACCTATCATGCACACCGAACAGTTCTTACGCGATAACGGTAAGGGTTTGTTTATGTTGACTGAATATGTGCCAACCGCTGAAAAAATCACCCAGATGTTCCCGTTGATTCTGACTACAGGTCGCATCTTGTCGCAATACAACGTAGGGGCGCAAACCCGCCGCACTGATAACGTGGCTTTTTATAGCGAAGACCGCCTAGAGTTGCACCCACACGATGCCGAAGACAGAGGCGTGGTGACGGGCGATTGGGTGGGCATTAAGAGTCGAGCGGGCGATACTGTGTTACGCGCTTTAGTGACTGACCGAGTGCAACCCGGTGTGGTTTATACCACTTTCCATTTCCCCGAATCTGGCGCGAATGTGATTACTACTGATAATTCAGATTGGGCGACTAACTGTCCTGAATATAAAGTCACCGCCGTGCAGGTGACTAAAGTTCATGCGCCGTCTGAGTGGCAAAAGAATTACCAAGATTTCAGCGAACAACAATTGGAATTTTTGGAAGTGGCGCAACAAGGGGCTTAATAACTCTTTGTTGAATCATTAAATAAAAGCCGTACAAATGCGAATTTGTACGGCTTTTATTAAATTCAGGATTTAAATAAATGAATAAATATAACCCTTATCTAAATAAAGATGGTCATCCAGAATTGCTAAATTCTGTAGTTGCATATATTGATATTCTAGGATTTAAAAATCTTGTGAAAAATGCAAGGAATAGAAACGAATCACAAGAAGTTTTTAAACACTTCCACAATGTGTTATCAGAACAAGAACATTCATTAAAAGATTATATTTCAAAATTATTTCGAGAAGAATTAAACATTAAAGAAGTTTGTAATTTATCCCGCGATAATTATAAGTTTCGTTTCTTTACAGACTGCTTTTTGATTGCTTTTCCGATTAAAGAAAATAGCCCATATAAGGGTTATAATGAAATTTTCAGTTTATTAGAAAGGCTTTGTTTATTTCAAATAGAAATGATAGAAAAAGGATTTTTTATCCGTGGTGCTATTAGTATTGATGAATTTTACATTGATGAAATTGTTATTTATGGCAAAGCAGGTATTGATGCTTATGAAGCTGAACAAAAAGATGCTAAATATCCTCGTATCATTTTAACAAAATCAGTACAAGATAAAATTATTGAACTCAGGCAAAGTTTTCGAGAAACAGACAATGTGGATATTGATGGTATCAATGGGTTCTTAATTAGAAAAGATGATGATGATCAACAAGTTTTTGTCAACTACCTTGGTTTAAATTTTGCGGATTATCCTGACACAGAACGTCTTGAAAATCATAAAAATATATTAAGTAATGAACTTAATAAACATCGAAATGACTCGTGTATTTTTAATAAATATATGTGGGTAGCACATTATCATAATTATTTTTGTAGTCAGAGTTATTTCTATGATTGCGATGATTATTCTGATTATTTAACATTCGATGAGTACAAAATTGATTTAAATCAATATCAAAAGTCATTTAGCAAAATCGATATAACATGGATACGTTAAACTCGTAAGATGGGTAGAGGCGATAGCTAAAACACATCATTTTGATTCATCTATGTTTTTATGGGTTTAAATGCAGGAACATATTATTTAGTATTCAACGTAGAGCGTTGGAACGATTGAGAAATATATTTTTTAAATGAGATATAAATAAAATGAAACTACAAGTTGTAATTCATTCTGCTGAAGAAGGCGGATTTTGGGCAGAAATACCTGCTTTTGTGGGTTGTGTTTCTGAAGGCGAAACCCTAGAAGAAACGTTGATAAATATTAAAGAAGCGGCTGAAGGTTGGTTAGAAGTTGCTTCATTACGAACAAAAAATGATACTCAACTTCAATTGGTTGAAATTGAGTTATGAAATCTATTTCAGGAAAAATGTTTTGTCGACTATTGCAATATCATGGTTGGCAACTTCAACGTATTCGGGGCAGTCATCATATTTACACTCATCCTAAGCGAATGGAAATTTTAACTGTTCCTGTACATAGTAATCAGGATTTAAAAATAGGCACGTTGAGTAAATTACTTAAAGATGCGGGATTAACTGAAAAAGATTTTTAAATAAAAAATAGTACATTTTCATCATGCCAATTATTTATTAGACGAAAAAACCAATGACAGACGAAGAATTAAAAGCCTTATTGGTATACAAATTGAATTATAATAATTTTAATTATATAGAAGAGAAAAACCATGCAAGCCATTTATCAAGCGAATATAGAAGAATTAGACGAAAAGTTTTTACAAGGCTTAAAAGTATTATTTAAAGGCAAACAAGTCAATCTTATTGTATCTGAAGTCAGTCAAGAGCAAGCTCAGTGGAATAATTTATTATTAGCGCAACAACAAAGTTTAAATGTATTATGGGATAATCAAGAAGATGAAATCTGGAATACAATTAAAATGCGATGATTTTATTTTCTATTTATTATATTACCGCTATCATAAAAATATATTGCTAATCTTGCAACTAAACTAATCATAAAATATTTTATATAGCCAATAGCTAAAGCTATTGGACTCCTACTTATTTGTATCACACACTTAGTATTATCAACACCCCCAACACAAGGAAACAAACCATGAAAAAAATACTTTTAACAGCCTTATTATTAGCTTTATCGTTTAATACCTTAGCCGAAAAACCCGAAGGCGATTATAAAAACTGGCGATTATTATCTATATCACACCGCACCGATAAACAAACCCTACGCGCTATATTGGGCAATGATAAAGCCATTGAATCAGCTCGCGCGGGTACAATTAATCCTTGGGCAGAAGGCAGTATTTTAGCCAAAGTAAAATGGAAAGAATCGATTCACGAAAGTTGGCCTGCGGCTATTGTTCCTGCTGAATTTGAAGCGGCTGAGGCGATGGTTAAAGACAGTAAAAAATATGCGACAACAGGTGGTTGGGGTTTTGGTAAATGGCAAGGTGCAAACTTGGTGATGTTCGATGAGGCAAAATCCAAAGAATGTTTTGCTTGCCACACCGCCGTGCAGAAAAATGATTATGTTTTTACCCATTCAGCCTTGCAATAAGCTTTATTATCAACTGCATAGTAACACATAGCCATGTCGCTCTTACTCGATGATGAATCTGCCTTTTTAGGCTGGACAAATTATAATCATTACACCGTGAATCGTTGGCAAGGTAGTCAGCACAGCCAAGAACCCGATACTATTGCAGAAGAAGTGCCTATTGTTTTGGTTTATAACGGTATTTCTCATGTAGTAATGCTGGCAACACCGACTAATTTAGAAGATTTTGCTTTGGGTTTTAGTATCACTGAGGGCATTATTCAAAGTCGCGCTGAATTTTTAGCGGTTAAAGTCTATCAACGCGCTAATGGTATTGAAGTACAGGTTAAAATACCCGATGAGCGATTTGAGTGTTTGGCTGATAAAGGTCGTAATTTAACAGGGCGCACAGGTTGCGGTTTGTGCGGGGCGACTACACTCAAACAAGCCATACGCCAACCCGCACCTGTAAGCAGTAATATCAGTGTCACCGCTGAGCAATTAACGACCGCCCTAGCGCAATTACAGTCAAAACAAGCACTTAACCAATTAACTGGTGCAATACATGCCGCCGCGTGGGTTGAACCTGAACGTGGCATTATCGATGTACGCGAAGATGTTGGTCGGCATAATGCACTTGATAAGTTATTAGGGTTATTATGTCGCACGCGCAAAGACGTGAACACAGGTTTTGTGATTGTCACCAGTAGAGCCAGTTATGAAATGCTCCAAAAAACAGCGTTTTTTGGCATTGGTTTATTAGTGGCGATTTCCGCGCCTACGGGTTTAGCCATTCGGCTAGCGCAAGAAGCGGGGGTGACTTTAGTGGGTTTTGCTCGCAACGATAATCATGTTATTTATACTCATCCACAACGTTTAATTCATTAATATTATGCACATCGAACGATTAATCAAAATGGCTAATGATATTAGCAACTATTTCAATTCTGACCCTGATAAAACAACCGCTATTGAGGGCATGAAAAATCATTTATTACGCACTTGGGAGCCTAGAATGCGTTTAGCGATTATTGAATATAATCAAAACGACGGTTCAGAATTGAGTGATTTAGCAAAAGCCGCAGTCGCTAAGCTTTAATTTTGAGTAGATAGGGTCGATTTTAATTTTATATAATAGA
>JBAQSX010000044.1:0-2036 GCA_049296695.1 Methylococcaceae bacterium
TTGATTTTTATAATATTATTCTCGGCGTTTGCGCTGGTTTATGGAATTATCATTTGCTTGGCTAGGTTTTCTCTAACAATCTGCTATCTTTTTTTCTTTTAAATTCAATGTTGCAACAACTCTAATATATAATAATTGGTGGTTGGTCACCATTTCTATTAAATAGTAGTCCTGTCATAACGCATCCAGGAACAAAAGATGTAGATATTCTATTGAAAAATGGTACAAAAGAAGGCGGGTTAAAAGATTTATTTTCTTCTTTTCTTGAAAAAGGTTTTCTATTTTCTGCAAAAAATCAATTTCAGATGATTAAAACATATAAAATAGCAGGAAGGGAATTTGCATACAATGTTGACTTCATTCATCCAAAATCAGATGGTAATTCAGAAATATTTATTGATCATTTAGACATTGGAGTACCAATAGATAAGTATCAATCAAAAACATTCAAAATGATGTCCATTGCTACACCAAATGCACTTGGTCTATTTGATGGATATTATGAAATGTACAGTTTTATGAATAATGAAAAAATAATAGAATTTCCTCTTATGAATGAAATTGGTTTGTTAATAACTAAGTCGGAAAGTGTAAAAGTAGCAAAACGAAAAAGAGATAGTTTAGACATTTTTCTTGCGATTAAAAATTGCCGAAATTATCCGCAAATGATATTAAAACTATGCGAATTAAAAAATAAAAATAAACCTTTATTTAATTCACTTTATGGAATAAGAGCGGCTTTTGACGAAAAGATATTAATTTGTAATGTTATGCAATATTATAATGATGAAAATGATATAAATAAAACGTTCACTAACTTTTTCCAAGATTCATCGCTGGATCAATGTGCTGAAAATTAGGTTTAAATTATGACAATTGATAACATACTACTAAAATTATGGAATGATTTAATTATTTTTTTCATGTAGAAAAGAAAATATCCAACAAGGCGTTTAAGGCGAGCGGCTCTGATACGCGCGTGTTGTCTGTAAGCGTTCGTGCCGCCGCCTTAACTTAGTGTTGGGCTTTTCGCATAAATAATTTTAATTTGTAACTACCTAGCCACTCTACAAAGATAAATAGCGTTACAAAATAATTAGTTAAATTAATGCTTAATTGAATAAATTTCGTAACTCATTGATTTTATCTTCATAAAATGTCGTTTTTTAGCAATTTTTTAAAATCGATTTCTTTGTTTTTCAATTGCTTAGGTATGGCTAGGTAGTTACTTTAATTTAATGATTTTTTAATGAGGTATGTTGTGGCTAGTATAGGTTTTGAAATTGCAATTGCTATCATTAGTACTATCGTTTCTAGTTTTAGCTTAGTACAGGGCATCAAAAAATTTAAACATAGAAAAGAAAGTTCAGTTTCAGAAATAAAAATAAAACTTAAGACTGGAGATATATATGAAATTAATACCAATAACTTATCTATAAAAGATATAGAAGAAATTATTCTACAGTTAGCTAAAGAAGATATTGAAAAAAACATAGAGCCTGTAAACTCTAAAGAAACTGGAAATATACTTTTAGAAGTATTACTATTAATTATTCCAGCCATTATTGCTTTGCTTTTTGCTGTTACATTTGTTTACTTACTTGTTAAAAATGAAGCTAACCAACAATATGCAACACCAAAAGAACTACAGGCTGCTATGACTACTATATTGGGTTACTATTTTGGAATAGGTGCATCAAGTGCCGTTAATAAAGGAAAAATATTATCGCCTGAAGAAATTAAAGCTATTTTAAATAATAAGTAAACTGTTGTGATTAAGTATTTATATGATTTTCTTAAATACTGGTAGATTAATTATACTGTTTTCATATCAAAAGCATTATAACAATATATATCCCAACAAGGCGTTTAAGGCGAGCGGCTTTGATACGCGCGTGTTGTCTGCAAGCGTTCGTGCCGCCGCCTTAACTTGGTGTTGGGCTTTCTTTATTATTGGTAGTTTTAATTTTCGGCTAAAGTTTAATTAATTTGTTATTTAACAATTGAAGTTTTTTGTCCACGAACGACACAAAAAT
>JBAQSX010000045.1:0-44555 GCA_049296695.1 Methylococcaceae bacterium
CCAGGTATTGGTGATAAAGTTTTTGAGAAAATAAAAGACGATATTTTATTAGGTAATTCCACGGCATCTTCTACACCAACAGCTGAAGCGATAATACCTTCTAATAAAAAGAAATAATTTAATGATACCCTACATAAAAGCCTTATTTTTAAAAAATAAGGCTTTTTTAATATTTACAGTGCAGGTTTAGAACAACACAATAATCTAATGGGTAGCGCCTCAAAAGAGTAGGTTGTATAAAAAATTCATACTATAAAAAATCACAACAGTAGATATAAAAAGATGGCGAGTATAAAAATAAGATGTAAAAAATGTTTCAGTGAGAACGTACACTTTCATGGAAAGCAAAGAGGTCATAGACGATGTCGATGTAATGATTGCAAAAGTGTATTTCAGTTAGGTTATGCCTGTGAAGCAGGTATAAAGGAAAGAATAATGCCAATGGTACATAATGGAAGTGGCGAGGGTTTTAGGTATTAGTCAAAACACGGTGATTCGAGAAATAAAAAAAAAGAGCTTGAAGTAAAAGATATTAATGAAGATTTAATTGATAAGTTATTAAAAGAAAAAGAAAATATCGATATAGAACTGTGTGTTAGCGCAGAAGCCGATGAACAATGGAGCTTTGTACAGAAGAAAAAAAATCAATTAAAAAACTCATCTCAAAATTACCCAGTCATTTGATAGATAAACTTCATAGTGATGCTTGGGGTAGTTATTGGAAAATAAAATTCACACCTTTGCATTGCATAGGAAAAATAGGTACTCAACGAATAGAACGCAAAAACTTGGATTTAAGAACACGAATAAAAAGACTGACTAGAAAAACGATTTGTTTTTCAAAATCTGAATTGATGCACTCGATTGTTATTAGGTCTTTTATTTGTAATCCTACTCTTTTGAAGCACTACCCAACTAAGATTCGATAACGTTTTAAACCTGAAATACTATGTTCTACTTTTATTATTTGTGAGGCTAACACTTTATTCTCTTCTTCTTGTTCCTCTGTTAATTCTTTTCCTTTTGGTTTTTTATGCGGTATCAATATTATAAGCGGTATTGATTTCGAAGTAAGCTAAATCCACTTGTAATGTAAAGTTTTCAAACCAATTCTGCTCAGATGAAAACTCTCTTTTTAGTAACGTATAATCATGTATCTTTCCTGAATAACTCAAACTAATATACTCAATTCTTTTATTCTCAGTGCGAAAAACCATCTCTTTTAATATATTTCTTTTTTTTACCCGAATAGGTATCTTTTTGTCTTTCTTTATCTTGAGGACGTTGTATTGCCTGTTCTGTCGCGTCAATAATAATGGTTTTGTTGTCTTTAAAGGTTTTAAATTCCTCTATATTCATAAAGTTACGTTTAGGCAGACAATCTAAACTCTCTAATGTTTTTGTTAATAAGGTAGTGATAACTAAGTAGTGATGATAATATAATAAGATATTAAAAATAAATAAGGGAACTAAAAAATGAATTGTCCAAGTTGCTATATCAGAAGACATAGTAAAAAACGGAAGTATTCATACGGGAATGCAAAAATATAAATGTAAAAAGTGTGGAAGACAGTTCATAAAAAATCCGAGAAATAGAAGAGTAGAAGAATCCAAAAAGAAAATAATAGAATCGGCGTTATTAGAACGCGTTTCTATTGCAGGTATAGCACGAATGTTAGGATTATCTAAACGCTGGACGCAGAACTATGTGAATTCGTTTTATAAAACTATTTCACCCAAGATAGATGAAAAGTATTTCAGAATCAAAAACAAAACGCTTCGGTGTCATTGTCGAATGCGATGAGTTATGGTCATTTGTATCTAATAAAAACAATGTGTTATATGTTTGGCTTGCCTTAGATAAATTCACATGACAAATTATTGGTGTTCATGTTGGACAACGTACTAAAGAAGATGCCCAAGCTCTTTTTGATTCTCTGCCAGAGAAATATCAAAATCAAAGTTATTTCTACACCGATTTATGGCAATCTTATTCTGTCTTTCCTCAAAAACGACATATTCCCTCACCTAAAAAGAACGCTAAAACGAATCATATTGAACGCTTCAACAATACTCTGCGGCAACGTTTATCTCGTTTTGTTCGTCAATCCCTTTCTTTTTCTAAAAATATCTTTAATCATATTGCCTCTTTATTTAATTTTATTAATCATTACAATCAATCTCTCTTTTTTTCTTTTTCCTAATTTCATCACTACTTAGTTATCACTACCGAAAATCTTATCAGTTCTATTTATTATAATTATCAAATACGATTAGCTTTATAATTAATCTATCAATCATACTTTCCTGCTACCTCAACATTAAACCTAATTAATAGTTATAAAAAAAGCCGCTGTTATTTAAATAACAGCGGCTTTTTATTTATTAATACCAGTGTAATTATAAAGAACCAACAGCATTCAAATCGCTAAAGGCTTGTTCTAAACGAACCACCATACCAACTTCGCCTTCACGTTGCCAAACGCGTGGGTCATAGTATTTTTTGTTTGGTTTATCAGCACCTTCTGGGTTGCCGATTTGACCTTGCAAATAACCTTCGTTCTTTTTATAGAATTTCATAATACCTTCCCAAGTTGCCCATTGGGTATCGGTATCAATGTTCATTTTAACAACGCCGTAGCTGATAGATTCGGCAATTTCTTCTGCACTTGAACCTGAACCGCCGTGGAACACGAAATCCAAAGTATTAGCTGGAACACTGAATTTTTCAGACACGAATTTTTGTGAGTTATCTAAAATTTTCGGTGTTAATTTAACGTTACCTGGTGAATAAACGCCATGTACGTTACCAAATGAAGCGGCAATGGTGAATTGGTTGCTGATTTTGCTTAAGTGTTCATAAGCATAAGCTACGTCTTCGGGTTGTGTGTACAGGGCTGAATGGTCCATACCGCTGTTGTCTACGCCGTCTTCTTCGCCACCTGTGCAACCTAATTCGATTTCCAACGTCATGCCCATTTTAGACATGCGTTCTAGGTATTTAGCACAAATTTCGATATTTTCTCCGAGGCTTTCTTCAGATAAATCCAGCATGTGTGAGCTGAATAAGGGTTTGCCAGTAGCCGCGAAATGTTTTTCGCCTGCGTCTAATAAACCGTCAATCCAAGGTAATAATTTTTTTGCCGCGTGGTCAGTGTGCAAAATAACGGGTACACCATAATGCTCAGCCATTAAGTGAACGTGTTGCGCACCAGAAATCGCGCCTAAAATGGCGTTTTGTTGACCTTCTAATTTTAAGCCTTTGCCTGTAAAGAACGCCGCGCCGCCGTTAGAGAATTGAATCACAACGGGTGATTTGACTTTAGCAGCCGCTTCTAATACTGCGTTAATAGAATCGGTGTTGATAACATTAACCGCTGGCAGAGCAAATTTGTTAGCTTTCGCAATAGCGAAAACTTTTTGTACATCCGCGCCTGTAACAACGCCGGGTTTTACTACGTCTGAAATTTTTTGTGACATGTAATTAAGAGTCCTGTGTCAATCGATGAGAAGAGCGTGATATTGCGGGGCTGAAAAAACAACCCCGCAAAAAACTGCTTTAGCCTTCTAAGCTTGCTAAACGATTAGCTAATAAAGTTTCTAAAGCTTCTAAGGCTTTAGCAAAACCATCAATACCTTCAGCTAATTTGTCAGTTGCCATGCGGTTTGCAGCGTGCATACTTTCAAAGGTTGCTTTATCGATAGATAATTTTTCAATGTCTAAAGTCGCCGCTGTTTCAGGATTTAATTTGCGTGGTAATTCGCCTTCGGTCGCTTGCAATTCAGCGAGTAATGAAGGCGCGATAGTCAATAAATCACTACCTGCCAATTCGGTAATTTCGCCAACGTTACGGAAGCTCGCGCCCATAACTTCTGTTTTATAACCAAATTTTTTGTAGTAGTTATAAATTTCAGTCACAGACACAACGCCGGGGTCTTCTGCGGGGGCGTAAGAGTCACGACCTGTATCTTTTTTGTACCAATCTAAAATCCGACCCACGAAAGGTGAAATTAAAGTGATGCCGTTTTCAGCGCAAGCAATCGCTTGGTGAATACCAAACAATAAAGTTAGGTTGGTGTGAATGCCTTCTTTTTCTAAAACTGCCGCCGCTTGGATACCTTCCCAAGTTGCCGCAATTTTAATTAAGATGCGCTCGCGTGACACGCCAGCCGCTTCATATTGCGCGATTAAATCACGACCTTTAGCAACAGTAGCGTCTGTGTCAAAAGATAATCTCGCATCGACTTCAGTTGAAACACGGCCGGGAATGATTTCTAAAATTTTCAAACCAAACGATACAGCCAAACGATCAAAGGCTAAAGAAACTACGTCAGCGGCTACTGCATCCGCGCCTAGAGTTTCTCTTGCACCTTTTAAAGTATCGTCAACAATGTCTTGGTATTGTGGCATTTGCGCGGCTGCGGTAATCAATGATGGGTTTGTTGTCGCGTCGCGTGGTGTAAATTTTTCAATGGCTTGAATATCGCCAGTGTCGGCAACGACTACAGTGACTGCTTTTAATTGATCGAGTAAATTTCCCATGAATAGCACCTTTTTAAAGTTGAAAAGCCAATCCCGCTACTTTACTCGATAAATCTATCGAAGCAAGATAGCTAGAGACTGGCCGTTGAAATGAAGTGATGTAATACTTGAAGCTTGCTTTTTTACTTTTATTATTCAAGCAACCCGTCATTGATTTTGGCTATGCAAATATTTCTCCACACCTGTTCTGACTACTACAGGGTTTTGTTTTGCAACCAAATTTTGTCTAGTGATGTATTTAGCCACGCGACTTGTTTTTGGCAAACTGTCTTGTTGTGTCAAATACTTAGCAACCCCTGTGACTACAACAGGTACTTCAGCTTTTTTTGCTTGTTTAGCAAGAATCGCTTGTTTTGCCATGTATTTAGCCACACGGCTAGGTTGCGGCAAACTGTCTTGTTGTTTTAAGTATTTAGCAACGCCTGTAAGTTCAACGCTTACAGTTGCTTGTTTAGTTTGCTTAGAGGCAATGGCTTGTTTTGCCATGTATTTAGCAACTCGACTGGGTTGTGGCAAGCTTTCTTGATGTTTTAAATACTTGGCAACGCCACTTAATACAGGTGCGGGTTTTTGTGTTTTTAAATATTTATCCACGCCTGTCAGTTTTGTTGTTGGCACATTTTGTTTAGCTTGCTTTGCCGCAATCGCTTGACGCAGTGTGTATTTAGTTACGCCGCTAACAGGTGTGCGATCACGTTCTTCTAAATACTTAGCAACGCGGCTCACCACAGGTTGCGTGACTGTTTCTTCTACTTGTTGCGCCGCCAGTGCGGCAACTTCTTGTGCTTGTTGCGCTAAATATTTAGCAACACCAGTCAAACCGCTAGCATCTTTAGTAAAAACAACAGGTGCTATTGTTGGCTCTGGCTTTTTTGCCGATTCTTCTGCCTTGTCTTTTTTACCAGACAAGAACAAAGAAGCAACCGACAATAAAGCCGCCGCTGGTATAACTAATTCGCTGATTTCAGTGAAAGTCATGACCTACCCCCGATCACGAACGTATTTTTCAACTCCAGTGGTTTCTTTTTTAGCTTTAGCAACTACTTGTCTTGCTACATAACGTGCAACACCTGTGGTTGCTGTTTTGCTTTGTCTTTCTAAATAACGAGTTACACCAGTACCTGCTTTTTTGTTTAAATAACGCGCAACACCTGTCAAGCCAGTGGCAACGGTGGCTTTAGCAGGGGCAGTATCATTTTCTTTTCTAGCAACAGGAGTATTATCTTGATTTCTAAATAAGAAAAAGCCTGCCACTGCCAAGCCAATTAAGCCAATTAAATAGCTTGAAGAGTCATCAGTTTTTTTTGTAGCAGGTGTAGCTTCTACTACTGCTTCTTCTTGAGTAGCGGCAACTACAGAAGTACTTTTCGATTGTTTAGTGACAGCATTATTGTGTTTATAGTTGGGATCACTAAAAACCACAACAGGTTGAAAGCTTGCAGCTGGATATTTTGCGTCGCTTTCATCACTAGCAGGAGCGGCTGCTTGTGTAGGCGCGGCTGATGCTTTTGCTACAGGCGCGGCGGCTTTTGCTGCTGCTTGAGCACCGTTGATGTAGGTTTCATCTTGAAAAACCACAGAAGGTTGGAAATCGGCTGCTGGATATTGTGTATCGGCATTTGCTACAGCACTGGCTAGCAGTAATGCGGCAAAAGCTCCTTTGGTTAACTTATTGTTCTGCACGTTGTTCACCTATGAGTCGTAAGAAGTGGAGGAAGACTCTAGCAAAACACTAGAGTCTAGTCTGCACATGAATTATTGAATAAAGTTAAAGCACTGCTTCTACGTTTTTCACGACGTTTTCAACGGTAAAGCCGAAGTGTTTCATCAACGCACCAGCAGGAGCTGATTCGCCGAAAGTGTCAATACCGACAACACCGCCTTCTAAACCAACATATTTACGCCAGTAGTCAGTTACGCCTGCTTCAATAGCAACACGTTTTACACCAGGTGTTAAGATGCTGTCTTTATAAGCTTGATCTTGACGGTCAAAAACGTTAGTGGATGGCATAGAAACAACACATGCTTGAATGCCTTTTTCTGCTAATGCTGCTTGCGATTTGATTGCTAAGTCTACTTCTGAACCTGTCGCAATCAAGATAACTTGTGCATCACCTTGCGCTTCAGAAATAATATACGCACCTTTACGAATTGCAGCGATTTGGTCATCAGTACGCGCAACGAAAGGTAAGGCTTGACGGCTTAATACTAGGCTAGTCGGACCTGTTGTCCGTTCTACTGCCGCAACCCAAGAAACAGCTGTTTCAGTAGAATCTGCAGGTCTCCACACATCCATATTAGGAATGAAACGCAGTGCTGAAGTATTTTCAATTGGCTGATGAGTAGGACCGTCTTCGCCTTGACCAATAGAATCATGGGTCAATACAGCAATAGTGCGGATTTTCATCAATGCCGCCATACGCAAAGCACTTTTCGCATAGTCAGAAAACATGTGGAATGTGCCGCCGAAAGGCAATAAACCACCGTGCAACGCGATACCGTTCATAATCGCGAACATTCCAAATTCGCGTACACCGTAAGAAATGTAGTTACCTGGTTCTTTGCCGCTAACATGTGTGAAACTTGCACAGCTTGTTAAGTTTGAACCCGTTAAATCCGCAGAACCACCTAAGAATTCAGGTAACACGGGAGCGAGACCTGCAATGGCTTTTTGTGAGGCTTGACGAGAGGCTAAATTTTCAGCTTTGGCATTGAAGTCAGCGATTAAAGCATCTGAGGCTTCTTTCCAGTTAGCGGGCAAATCACCTGCCATACGACGTTCGTATTCAGCCGCTAATTCAGGATATTCAGCCTTATAAGCTGCAAATTTCGCATTCCATTCAGCTTCAGCGTTAGCACCTTTAGCTTTTGCATCCCAACCAGCATAAACGTTTTCTGGAATAACAAAGGGTTCGTGTGTCCAGCCTAAAAATTCACGCGTCGCCGCAACTTCTGGCAAACCTAATGCCGCACCGTGGCAGTCATGGCTTCCGCTTTTGTTAGGTGAACCGTAACCAATAATAGTTTTGCAGCAAATTAATGAAGGGCGAGTGGTTTCTTTTTGCGCTAAGGTAATCGCCGCACTAATAGCGTCAGCATCATGACCATCAACTGAAATAACGTGCCATCCATAAGCTTCAAAGCGTCTTACGGTGTCATCAGTGTACCAGCCATCAATATGACCATCGATAGAGATGTTATTGTCATCCCAGAAAGCAACTAATTTGCCTAAGCCCCAAGTTCCCGCTAACGCACACGCTTCGTGAGAAATGCCCTCCATTAAACAGCCGTCACCCATAAAGACATAGGTGTAGTGATCAACAATATCATGACCTGAACGGTTGAATTGGTGGGCGAGTAGTTTTTCTGCCATTGCAAAACCAACGCCATTAGTAATACCTTGACCTAATGGACCTGTAGTGGTTTCAATACCAGGCGCATAACCGTATTCAGGATGTCCTGGACATTTTGAATGCAATTGACGGAAAGTCGCTAATTCACTCATCGGCAAGTCATAGCCAGTCAAATGCAGTAATGAGTAAATCAGCATTGAACCATGACCGTTAGACAGCACAAAACGATCACGATTTGACCAATTTGGATTAGTCGGATTATGACTCATATAGTCATTCCACAGGACTTCGGCAATATCCGCCATGCCCATAGGTGCACCTGGATGTCCAGAGTTGGCTTTTTGTACGGCATCCATGCTCAAAGCGCGTATGGCGTTCGCTAGTTCTCGGCGCGAAGTCATATTATTCTCCTTGTTTGTTGTTGATTAGTGCGAGTTTAGTGACATTTAACCAATTTTTATGCGGTTGTCACGCAAGATTTTTGTATTTTTTATATAAAGAAAAAACGAGCAGCCATGATGGCTACCCGTTCTTTGTGACATCATTCCAAATTAGCGTGTCTTTCTCTCATTATTTCTTCAGCAATACCTTTTTCATGAATAATGTGAGAAATTAATGCTTCTAAAAACAGCAAAGTAGATAATTCAAAGACAGTCCCCATGGGCATGCCTTTGACTTTACCGTATTGTTCTGTGCGACCGATTTGAAAAACCGCATCTGCCATATCACCGATAGTTGATTCACTTTTTGAAGAAATCAATACGATGTTAGCACCTACTTTTTTGGCACTTTTGGTGAATGCTATTAATTGTTCAGTTTCACCAGAGCCAGAAATAATGATCAGCAAATCACCCTGTTTAATGCTTGGTGTAACAATCTCACCCACAACACTGACATCGTAACCGCCATGAACCAATCTCATAGCGAAGAAATTGCCAACAAGTTTAGAACGCCCCGCGCCTGAAACGAAAATACGTTTAGCACCATCGAGCATCTCAGTTAGCTTCACATCATACGCATCATCTGTTGCTTCAAGAATACTTGAAATCTTTTCTACGATGAGTTGCTGATGCATTGTTATACCTCTGTAGCGTCAACCAATTCGCGGATTTCACGCGCCGCAGTCGCTGGGCAAGGTGCGCCATAGATGGCCGCGCCCACAACGATAATGTTCGCGCCAGCTTTTACTACGTCTTGAACAGTTGATGCTTTAATACCGCCAGCAACTGAAATTCTAACGTTCAAACCTAATGCAGCGATTGCATTTAAATCAGCAAAAGGTGTGTGACCTGCTGCTTGAGCGTCTAAACCTGTATGAATACCAACGATTTGCGCGCCTGCTTCAACAGTTGCACGAGCGCAAGCTACTTTGTCACCAACGTTGATTAAGTCAATTTGAGCTTCCGCGCCGTGTGCGTTAGCTGCTTTGATAACGCCTGCGCAAGTTGCAAGACCAGACACACCCAATACAGTAACGATGTCAGCACCCGCTGCATAGAAAGGAGTTGCTTCGTATTCGCCAGCATCCATTGTTTTTAAATCAACTAACAATAATTTGTCTGGGAATTGCGCTCTTAATGCTTTAACCAGATTGATACCGTTGTGTTTAATACATGGAGTGCCGATTTCAAAAATATCAACATAAGGTGCTACTAAAGTAGCCAAGCCTACTGTTGCGTCAAAATCTAATGAATCCAATGCCATTTGAATTAATGGTTTTGCCATGATAAGTGCTCCGAAGGGTTATTAATAGTTATAGTTGGTTACATAGTTATAAGATTTATAGTTGAAAACTATGAATCTCTAAACGCTTTATCGCAAATCGCTGATAGAAACGAATTTTTTAAGTCTTATATTCACTTTGCGTTTGTATAGCACTGCTAACTCTCAGCGCTCTGTAATTTTTGATAACGCTTAAAATATGCAGTTATCAATCATCACAGTTTTTCAAAAGGTGTGATGCTTGTTTTGCGGACATAACTGTAAAGTACAAAGGGGAGGGATGTCAATGCCCAATACTTAACCCGCTTTATCCTGCCTTAAGATGTTCAAAGAAAACATAAAAAAATGGTAGCTTAATCAATTCCATATCATTGTTTGTATCTTGATGTAGCAGACACTTTAAGACGTTATTTCTACCCAATGTTAAATATCTGGTTTTACTCTTTTGTAGCCGCCATGCTTGAAAAATAGACCACTCTAGCGGACACTAGTCAAAACACTATGTAATTGTTAGCGAACAACCAACTTTTTATTTATTAGCTATTCTCGAATAATGTAGATAACGCTTACACATCCATTTTGCTCTCTTGCCCAAACATTACTATTCATGCTGGTTCATCTTACGCGAGCAACACGACATCTCCTTTTCTGGTCTTTACTTGCATTAGCAATTACCTTCACAGGTCTGCGTTTATGGTTTACAGAAATAACGCATTACAAACAGCTTATCACCAAGCAGCTCAGTCAACAGTTAGGTACGCCGCTTAGCATAGGCAAGTTAAGTGCTAGATTACACGGTTTTACACCTGAGCTGATAATAAGTGATATACGGGTAGATTCACTCATAACACCCACACAAGCGGCATTAACCGTTAAAGAAATTCATCTAGGTATTGAATGGTTAGGGCTATTAAGTTCTTCAGATTGGTTAGCCTCATTATGGATTAACGTGATTGGTGCTAAATGTTCATTGCAACAACAAAACGGACGCTGGCTGATTGTCGGATTAAAAACAGGCGATGATTCACCGCCGCTATGGTTATTACAGGGATTGCATTATCAACTACTGTACAGTGAGCTGACTTGGTTGACAGCTCAAGACAGCATCACCACTAAAATTGACGCAACCGTTACTAATACTGCTAATCGACACCTTATTAATACCTTACTGACTGTTGTTTCTGCACAACAAAACCCAACAAGTAATAATGATACGTTGAGATTATCTGCCGATATTGCAGGTGATATTTTCGCTAATACTGCCAATGGGACAGCTTTCATAGAAATCAAAAATTGGCAATTAGCACATTGGGCAACATTATTAACATCATACAATGCCCTGCCGTTTGAGCTTAATAAAGGCATTATTAATGGTAAACTTTGGGCTAATCTACAACAATCGCAAATCAACGCAATCACAGGTGAGGCGCGATTACAACAATTACAACTGAGTCGTACTGATAAACAAACTTTAAGTATTGAACAATTCAGCACACAATTTAATGCACAACAATTCAATCAACACTGGCAATTACAAGCCACTGATTTAGTGTTGCAAACCGACAACAATAGCAGTTTTGATGGTGCGGTTAGTCTGTCAACTGAGCAGGACAATTCGCCCACTATTGCCTTATCAATCAAACAAGCGGCATTAGCAGACCTTAGTAAGCTCACTTCTTTTTTCGCTCCAGCCCATCAAGCTACTTGGTTGGCACAAGCCCAACCTAAAGGCGACTTAAAAAACCTAACGGCTTTTATCCAAGTCAATCAAACCAAACCTGCAAACAGCTTATTTGCCATCAATGGTGCGGTACATGATTTTAGTATCAATTCAAGTCCGCTACTGCCTTTGGGAATTAGCAAACTCAATGCTTATCTAAAAGCCAGTGAACAAGGTGGACAATTAGAGTTAAACGCTAAAAACACCCAAGTGGACGCGCCCCAGTTATATGCGAACGCGCTCACTATTGAACAACTCGCCGCTAAGCTGAAATGGCGACAACACTCAGATTCATGGTATTTAGCCAGTGATTATTTGCAATTAAAACTGGCAGGCTTGCAAACTAATAGTCGTATCCGTTTAAACCTTCCTAAAAACCAGCAGTCCCCTTTTTTGGATTTGCAAATCGCCCTCAGTAGCGATGATGTCAGTCAATTACGCCATTATTTTCCCGCTAAAATAATGAATCCCGATGATGTGGCATGGCTAACACCTGCTTTTGTTAAAGGACAAATTAGCCAAGGTGGGGTTTTATATTACGGTAAATTAAGCGATTACCCTTTTGCCAATCAGGCGGGGGTTTTTGAAGCACGCTTAGAAGTTGAACAAGGCGCCTTAAACTACGCGCCAGACTGGCCAGTAATCAGTGATATTAATGCCGAAGTCTTATTTTTAGGCGATCAATTACAAGTCAACGGACACACGGGACAAAGCGGCGGACTGCATGTTGATGATGCTGTGGTGATTCAACCACATATTGGTAAAAGTAAAACCCTAAGCATTGATGGCAAAGTCTCAGGTAGTGTTGCCCAAACCTTGGGCTACTTACAACAAACCCCACTCCGCGCTCGTGTGGAAGCTTTAAGTAATGCCATTATTCCTCAAGGTGATACCCAAGTCGCTTTTAACATCTTATTACCGCTCACCGAGGGGATTAATCCTAAAGTTGATGGTTTTGCGCAATTGCATCAAGCCAAACTTACCGTTAAAGCCTTGGATTTATTAGTCAGTCGCATTGATGGCAAACTTAACTTTAATGAAAACGGCATCTACACTGAGCAACTACACGGTTTTGCCTTAGCGCATCCGATTGACGTTAGCATCAAAAACGCTAATGAACAGACGCAAATTAAAGTGTTAGGCCGCGCTGGTATTAAAGATTTAGAACAACAATTCCCTTTGCCGTGGTGGTCAGTGGCCACAGGTTCTACTGATTATCAACTCAATCTTGACTTGCCACACGCAGGTGAAATCCCACAGTTGCGGGTTAGTTCTCAACTAACAGGTGTCGCTTTAGACCTGCCCGACGGACTTGCCAAAACCGCGAATCAACAACAGCCTTTAGCGGTTACTTTCAGCCTTAATGGCGAAGACGACTTACCGATACAATTAAATTATGCCCAGCAATTAAAAGCCGCTATCAGTCTCAATATCCCCTCGCAAAAACTACGCTCAGGTCATCTTGTTATCGGCGACGCTGAGCTGAGTCATCACAACGAAACAGGCTTTAGTTTAGAACTGAGTGATAAAGACTTAACCTTAGATGAATGGCTTACCATGCTCCTCAATGCTAAATCGCATAGTGATGAGCAAAATAATGGCATAAATCACATTCATATTCACAGCCCACACGCTCATTGGCAAAAACAAGACTTAGGCGCGTTTGATTTAAACCTGCATCGCCAAGGTGAACATTGGTTAGGTACGATTGCCAGTCCCGCCGCCACGGGCAACTTTAAAATCCCTGCTGATTGCCACGATAAACAAGGCATACAACTCAGTATGGATAGTATTGATTTAGCCGCTTTAAAACAATTAGGCAATTTTAGCAATAAAACAAAAGACGATAGTATTCCAACGACTATTCCCTTATTAAATTTGAGTAGTGAACATACTTATTGGCATAAACTCTTATTAGGTAAATTATCCTTAAATACCCAACGCAGTCCGCACGGAATTAAATTACAAACCTTAAATCTTATACATAATGATGCCAGCTTAAATTTAACAGGTGAATGGCAATATCAAAGCCCCCTACATTCAATCACCAATTTACAAGGACATTTGCATAGTAATAACACAGGACAATTACTGCGTAAATTAGGTATTAGCAAAGATTTAAGTGATAGCAAAGCCGATTTAAATTTTAGTTTGCAATGGCTTACTTCGCCACAACACCTTAATTTAAACACCATGCAAGGTTATGCCGATTTACATTTAAATCACGGACGCATTTTAAGTATAGAACCGGGTTTTGGACGTATTTTAGGAATATTGGCTGTGGCGCAATGGACTAAACGTTTGCAACTTGATTTTAGTGATTTATATATGCAGGGTTTGAGTTTTAATAGTATTCATGGCCATTTTGATATTGCAGGTGGTATTGCCGCCACTAATGATTTTACCATTGATGCCATACCTGCAAAAATCACTATTACAGGCACGACTGATTTAACCAATCAAACCCTTGACCAATTAATTAATGTCGCACCCAAAAGTGCCGATGCCGTGCCGATTGCTGGCACATTATTAGGTAAAATCAGCAGTGTATTTTCAGAAACACTGACGGGTAAAAACCATGATGAATTATTCTTCGGCTCACAATACCGCGCTTTAGGTACTTGGAAAAATACTCAAATAATACCTCTGCATGAAAATGATGGTTTATTACAAAAAACATGGTCGGGTATTAGTCGTTTTCCGTGGATGGGTCGTACTAATAAACCCACGCCTTAATTAATTAAAAATAAAAAGAGACAATTATGACTACCTTATCCATTTCAGCACAGGGACAAATTACCTTACCTGCTAATATATTACAAATAGATACTTGGAAAAATAACAAAGAACTTATTATGCTTTGTTTAGGTGATACGGTTATTTTGCGACCTGCACATTATGCAAAAACTGATGATTTTTCTGATTTAGGTGGTTTTTTCAAAAACAATACAGTGCAATTAACAACCGAAGAATTGTGCGCTGCTGTTGATAATTACAAGGACTAATTTATGCTAATTGCTGTTGATACCAATATCATAATTAGATTAGCCATGCGTGATTTGGCACATCATTAAAAGGAGTGCAAGCTTTGCTTGCAATGCAGGCAAAGCCTGCACTCCTTTTCAATTAATGATTATACGCTTGTAGAGACGTTGCACTGCAACGTCTCTACCAAAGAACGGCTATTAATTTACTACTCTATTTTAATTACACACTCAAATTCAACCATGCCTTTTCAAACTACTCTAACAAAACTCCCCGAATTATTACAAATCCAAGTCAGTAATCACTTAGCCCAATTTCAAGACAAATTAAAAACCCTGCAACTTGAATTTAACCCAAGCCCTGATTTAGCCAGCGACTTAATTAAAGTCTGGGCATCCAGTTTATTTGTCTCTGAAAACTGTGTGCGTGAACCACAACTATTACTGGAATTAATTAATTCAAACGATTTATTTATCGCTTATAGTCAAACAACTTATAGCGAGAAACTCAAACAATACACTATTAATGATGAAACCCATTTAATGAAACTATTGCGTCACTATCGCCGTAGAGAAATGCTCAGAATTGCATGGCGCGATATAGCAGGTTTAGCTGATTTAAATGAAACCTTGCTTGAATTATCATGGCTTGCTGATAGTTGTATTCAATATGCTTTAGATTATTTATATCAAGTAGCCTGTGAAAAACGCGGCACACCCTTATTATCCAACGGACAGCCGCAACAAATAATTGTTTTGGGCATGGGTAAATTAGGCGCGTTTGAATTAAATTATTCATCCGATATTGATTTAATTTTTGCTTATGTTGAAAACGGCGTATTACCTGACAGAAAAAACACCAGTTATGGCGAATTCTTTACTAAATTATGCCAAAGTTTAGTCAGAGTATTAGATGATATTACTGTCGATGGTTTTGTGTTTCGCACCGATATACGTTTAAGACCTTATGGCGATAGTGGCGCGGTGATTATGACCTTTGATGGCATGGAACATTATTACTTAACCCAAGCCAGAGAATGGGAACGTTATGCCATGATTAAAGCGCGGCAAGTGGCGGGGGATTTTACTAGCGGCGCACAATTAATGAAAATGCTACAGGCTTTTGTGTATCGGCGGTATTTAGATTATGGCGCGTTTGCTGAATTACGTTCTTTAAAAGCGCAAATAAGCCAAGAATTACGCCGTAAAGATAGAGCCGATAATGTTAAATTAGGTTTGGGCGGTATTCGTGAAATTGAATTTATTGGACAAGCGTTTCAATTAATACGCGGCGGTAGTGAAAAACGCTTACAAATTCGCCCTATTATGCAAGTATTAAGCTTATTAGGTGAATTAAAACTCATTGCCCAACAAGACGCTGAACAATTAAAAACCGCTTATTGTTTTTTACGCCGCGTTGAAAATCATATCCAACAATACCAAGATAAACAAACCCACGATGTCCCCACCTTAACTACTGCTCAGCAGAGTTTATTATATTCATTAGATTATAATGATTGGGATAGTTTTATCGCTGATTTAAATAAGGTTAGAAACCAAGTTCATAACTTATTTGATGAGGTCTTTTCAGTCTCTAAACAACACAGTATCTCAGAGCAAGGTCAATTATTATGGTCGGGTAATTTAGCTGATAATGAATTAATTGAGTTATTCCAAGAACTAGGTTTTCAACAGATTGAAGATAATATCACTGCCTTGCGTTATTTTAAACAAAGCCCTGCCATTAGACGTTTAAGTAATAAAGGCTCTGCCACACTGGATTATTTAATGCCGCAAGTATTAGAGGCTTTAAAAACTATTAATAACCGTGATGAAACTTTAAAACGGGTGTTAAACTTATTTGAAGCCGTAGCTGGGCGCAGTGTTTATTTAGCTTTACTCGCTGAAAATCCACAAGCCTTAGCGCAATTATTAAAACTTACTTCCGCCAGCGCGTGGATTGCTCAGTATTTAGCCCAATATCCACTGTTATTTGATGAATTACTCGATGCCAGAACTTTATATGAGCCATTAAATAAAACCGACCTAGACTCGCAATTAAACAAACTTTGCGCTGATATTGACTCGCAAGATTTAGAACGCTTAATGATAGTATTGCGCGAATTTAAACGCGCTAATGTTTTAAAAGTAGCATGCGCCGATATTATGGGCGTTATTCCTTTAATGGTGGTGAGCGATTATTTAACCTATATTGCCGAAAGTATTTTAAACTGTGTATTAATCAGAGCTTGGCAAATGCTAGTTGATAAACACGGTTCACCTGTTAATAGCAATAGTATTGAAGGTTTTGCCATTTTAGGGTTTGGTAAATTAGGCGGTATTGAATTAGGTTATGGTTCTGATTTAGATATGGTATTTTTATATAACCATCCAAACGGTAATGCTATGACTTTAGGTGGTGAAAAACCGATTAGTTGCAGTCAATTTTATGGACGTTTAGGGCAAAAAATCCGCCATATATTAGATACTAAATTATTATCGGGGGTATTATATGAAGTCGATATGCGTTTACGTCCTAGCGGGGATTCTGGCTTATTAGTGACGCATATTAATAGTTATGAACCTTATTTAAAAAATCAAGCATGGACATGGGAACATCAAGCCTTAGTACGCGGACGTTTTATTACTGGGGATATGAATTTAAAAAGCGAATATGAAGCCATCCGTGCAAGAATACTAGCCCTGCCGCGTGATAATGAGGCGTTAAAAATAGAAGTGCGCGAGATGCGGCAAAAAATGCGAGATGCACATGCCCAAGATAATGCCAATAATGAAAAGAATCATTTATTTGATTTAAAACACGGCATTGGCGGTATTGCTGATATTGAATTTATGGTGCAGTTTGGTATTTTAGCGCAATCGGTTAATAATGAACAATTAACGCGTTATACTGATAATGTGCGTTTAATTGAGGCTTTAAAAACCCAAGGTTTTTTTAGTGAACATCAAGCAAAGCAATTAACTTCTGCGTATTGCGCTTATCGTGATTATGGGCATAAACGGGTATTGCAAGGTAATAAAGCCGTTATTGATGATGAACAGGTTTTTGAAATGCGTGAACAAATAAAAATTATTTGGCACGCTATTATGGAGTGAATTAACTCAATATCTTATAAAACCCACGGGGTTTTAAAAACCTAGTATAGGGTTTCAAAATCATTTGGTAATGCCTCAAATAGAATAAATACTACGATGTCATTCCAGCAGGGATGCTGGAATCCAGTTACAGGGATGTATTTATAACAATTACCATCCGTAGTTTCTGGATTTGTGCATCCATGCCGTTGGACATTCGTACTCTTTTGTAGTACTACCAATCATTTAATGACTATCTAAAATTGCGCAGAGTTTATTAATGTAGGGGCAAATCATATTCGCCCTTAATAACAAGATGCTGTGCAAGGGCGAAATTATCCATGCTTTTAGTAACGCATCCAATATGAAAACCCTGTGGGGTTGTACAGGTTAGTTTAATGTAAAACCCTACTTTGGACAGTTTTTAGGTAGTGATAAAATCACTTAGTTATTCATTAAGTATTATTGTCTTCAATACTAACTGTCGATTAAAATTAATTAATCATGAGTATAAAATAAAATTTGTCTTAAATTATTATTTATTACGATATGATTATCACTACCGAAAAAAGAATTTAAAAGTTTCTGCGGGTGTGTGTTAAATATAAAGTTAAGCTAAATGTGCATAAGCCGCTAAGGTTTGTAAACGACTATCATCTAAAGGACTGCCAACGGTAAAATGATAAAGGCTTTGAAAAGTTTCATCGCTCAGCCCTAATACTTCATGAACGCTATCATCAAAATAACAACCAATCCCTGTGCCACGCACACCTGCGGCTTCTGCTTGTAAATACAACACCTGCCCAATTAAACCCGCCTCCCAAAACAAATAGCGATACTGCCACGGTGCTTTTTGTAGCGGTTGAGAAAACTCAGCGACCATCGCTAAACTAAACGCGCTATCACTGGCGATGGCTTGATGACACGATAGGGTTTTTGCCGCATTGCGACAATTACCGCTAATTAATCTGTAAAAAGGTAAAGGCGCGTCTACAGTTTGCCATTCAAATTTATCCGACATTGCCGCTTGTAAGGCGGTTAATTTGTCAGCGGTGCGCGGCAATGCGTATAAACCCGCCTCTAAGCCTTCAACGCGATGTACGAAAATAAACAAATGAATATGCGCGGGCAATGACCATAAATCAAACGGTAATTGTTCAGGTAAGGTGGCTGTTAAAATTTGATAAAAAGCCTGTTTGCTCAGACTTGCCTTAGGATTGAAGTGTTGCGCACTGCGTCGCTCACGAATGATTTGCGTGGCGGTTTTTTGGCAACTTGATGAAACATTTGCCAGTGGTAGAGGGCGCATTGTTAGTGGCTCAGTACGCGGTTTTTCGGTGGCTTGCGTAACTTCATTAATCACTTGCCATTGATAAAAGTGGCGTGAATTTAACGGCTCAGCTTTGCCTTGCCACTGCGCAGTTTGCGCGGCTTGGATTAATTCATCTAAATCATAAATTTCTGATTCTTGCGTATGAATACGACATAAAACATCCGCGTATTCACGCTCATCGGCTTTAAAATCGTCATCACGATTTACGCCCAATAAGCTACTCAATTCTGCATCACTACATTGATTTATCAATTCAACGCGCCAACCTAAAATCGCCGCCGCGTAACGCAAACAGCCCAGCGCGTGACCTATATCGTGCTGACAATAACGAAAGGCACGTTCGCCATACTTCCACGCTTCACGCCAATGCACTGAACTCAAACCAATTAATACGCCACTGCTTTTTAACGGTTGTTCAAATAAACACCGCTGAGCTAAGGCATGTTGATAAGGCTGATAATGATAAACGCCAGATGGTAGCCAACTGCTATCGGTATTAATCAGATAAGCCTCAGTTGGATGTAAATTACCGCTGGAGGGATTGCAACGTAACGCCCAACGGTCTGGGCCGTATTGTTTCCATGCTGATAAACCAAAGCTTAGTTCTAATAATAAGCCTAACGTGGTTTCATTTAAGGATTCAGCGGGACGTGGCTGGGCAAGCTCTGAAAATAATACCTCACGCTCTGAGCCTGTTTTGGGTAGGTTAATCAGTTCAGAGCCTATAAAGTTACGAAAACCGCTGGGTTGGTCGTCCCAATCCAAGCTTTCGGGGCTTTTGGCGTAGCGTTGCAGGCTGTGTTTAGTTCTGTGGTGATAATTAAGAACATATTCGCTATCTAAATTCATTGTGACTCTCTAAGTAAACTAGCATAACCCTCTTCCATTAATACTTGTCTCACGGCAGGACGTTTAAGTAAACGTTGATAATGCGCCTCGCAATTTTCAGGCAGAATCATTTTTAAATGCTTTGCCCAAAATTCCACATAAAACAGCGCGGCATCGGCAATACTAAATTGACTGACCACATAATCGCGTCCTGCTAGCTGAGTATTCACAATAGCAAATGCCTCAGTGACTATTTTTTCACCTCGCGCCTTAATAGCGGGGTAGTCTGCATTATTAGGGCTGTATTTTTCGGTAGTAAAAATGCGCGTAAAACCTTGTCCATGAATAGTATTCACCGCATAATTCATCATCTCTAATACGCGCACTTCTTCTTCTAAATTGTCAGGTAACAGCTTACGCTTAGGATAGTTTTTAGCCAGCCACCATGCAATGGCTTGAAATTCAGTTAAAACGCTACCGTCTTCACGCACTAAGGTGGGAATTGTGCCTTTGGGATTTAGGGCTAGATAATCAGCTTTATATTGGTCGCCTGCCATTAAATTGACTAAATACGCCTCAAAAACTAAGCCACATTCTTCTAATAAAATATGAATTCCTGTGCTACAAGAACCCTGTGTCATATAAAATTTGATATTCATAACTATTGTTCACCTAAAAATTGACTGCTTGAAGATAGGCAATAGTTATTCCAATTATTTCAAGTGCTATAAAATTTGCTTAAAATAATACTAAAATGGGATTTAATAAATGATTATTTATTATTAATAACAAGTATTTAGAAGCGTGACACAAAGTAAGAGGAGGTATTAGTTTGTGTTTATAGGGGATTGCTTACCGTGGGAAATTGTTAGCTGTACAACAATATAAGGTTTTAATTTTATATTCTGGAGCAAAAAATTATAATGTTTTACGCTAACTTAAAATTTTATTGGCTAATAGCCATTAGATAATAATTAATTAAAATCTAAAATTATTAGTGTATGCTGTGGTTAATTTTAAAGAGGGGAGATTTAAAAGCTGTTAAATAAAACACGACTAATTTCAAAAAACCAGTCGTGATTATTTTTAATCTGCAATAAAACAACTAACAATAAACGACTTTTGCTTTACCTTCGCTGGCAATGACTTCACCAATAACAGTAACACTTTCACCTAATGAAGTTAATAATTCCAAAGTCTGGGATTCATCTTGCGCTGAAACACAGACAATCATGCCTATGCCACAATTAAAAGTAATTAACATATCGGCTAAAGTGACATTACCTTGTTGTTGTAACCATTGAAATAAAGCGGGAAATTGCCACGCATTTAAATGAATACTGGCATTGGTATTATCAGGTAATACCCGTGGCAAGTTTTCAGTAATACCACCCCCTGTAATATGCGCAAACGCATGAACATCCACTTGCCTTAATAAACTCAATAAAGATTTAACATAAATTTTAGTAGGCGTGAGTAATACCTCGCCTAAAGTAGAATCTTCAAAACTATCGTTTAAATTAGAGCCGCTATGTTCAATAATTTTACGAATTAATGAATAACCATTGGAATGCGCCCCTGACGATGCTATGCCAATTAATTTATCGCCCACTTGCACTTTACTACCATCGAGCATAAGACTTTTTTCAACAATGCCCACACAAAAGCCCGCTAAATCATAATCCCCCGCTGAGTACATGCCCGGCATTTCAGCGGTTTCACCGCCCACTAAGGCGCAACCAGCGAGTTCACAACCTTTACCGATGCCTGAAATCACATCGGCGGCGGTATCGACTGATAGTTTGCCTGTGGCAAAATAATCTAAGAAAAACAAAGGTTCTGCGCCTTGAACGATGATGTCATTGACGCACATGGCAACCAAATCAATGCCCACGGTGTCGTGTTTGTTTAAATCAATAGCCAATCTTAATTTAGTACCCACGCCGTCTGTGCCTGAGACCAAAACGGGATTTTTATATCGGTCTAAGGGTAATTCAAATAATGAACCAAAACCCCCCAAACCTGCCATTACCCCTGCAATACGCGTTTTTGCGGCAATGGGTTTAATGCGTTCGACTAATTCATTACCTGCGGCAATATCGACACCCGCGCTTTGATAGGTTAAGTTTTGTGTATTTTCTGTAGTCACTGCCATTCTCTGTTTAAAAAAATAATGCGCTTATTGTACACAAGACTTGCTGGTTTTAATGGTTTGGTAAAAAGTGTTTTAACGCGTATAAACTAAAGAGGACACTTTGGAATAATCGCCTCAATCCTTGTTATAAGTAAGTGAAATTCAAGGCGATAATCACTAAAGCGGCTTAAAAATAATGCTTGAAAGAATAAAAATTAATCGCTACTCTGAGATACGCTTAAAGCAAACTTGATTTAGTTTTTGCTAAAGCGGATATGAATCGCTACTTTTATTGCTGTTAAATCCATTCACTATTCACCACGCGTTTGTTGAGAATCACCATGAAAATAATAACAACTTATCGCCTTATAACAGGCGTTGCACTACTACTGACCAATACCGCTTTTGCTTACAGCCCTGAAATGAAAGACGAGCAGTGTAAAAAACCTAAATTCACTGATTTTAGTTTGACTGAATACAACGCTAAAACCCAACCCGAAGTTGCTCCAGAATCGGAATTATTTTTTAAAGTGTCGCATTGGGTAGACCCTAACACCATTAAAGTCATTGCCAAAGGTAAAGAATTGCCTTTAACCATTGAAACTACTAGCACTTTTCATAAGGTGAATTTAAAAATTCCTGCTGAAATGACAGGTAGTTTTGTGCGTTTTAATACCACCGCTAAAGCCGTATTGGGTTGTGACCAACAACACGGCTGGCTGGTTAAGGTTGCTGAAAAATAATCTATTTTGGAGTGCAAAACTTGTTTTGCACTCCTGTTAATCCTCATCATCTTCATAAGGTTGCGCTTTAATATTCTCAGGTAATTTCATACTATTAGCCGAACGCAACAATAATAAAGCACTACCTAATACAAATAATAACGCCACAATAAATACAATAATCCACATTATTTGTTCCTCATTTTTATTAATTATCAAAAATAACAGTAACTGTTTTATAATCACTACACATTAAATTATAGCGGTGTATTTATAATGACAGGTATTCATAATTTGCCTCAATTAGCTTCAATGTCTCGGCGTTCTTTTTTGAAAGGCTTGATGGCTTTAAGCTTATTGCCTTATTTTAAAAGCACTCAAGCCCAAATACTCAGCGGCACTGAATTTCATTTAATTATTGGACAAACGCAGGTTAATTTTACAGGTGAACCCCGTTTTGCCACTACCGTTAATGGTTCAATTCCCGCGCCTACTTTATATTGGCGTGAAGGTGACACGGTTACTTTGCAGGTGACTAATCAATTAAATGAAACAACCTCTATTCATTGGCATGGTTTAATTTTACCTTATCAAATGGATGGCGCACACGGGGTAAGTTTTGCAGGTATTGCGCCCAATAGCACCTTTACTTATTGTTTTAAAGTTCAGCAATCAGGCACCTATTGGTATCACTCCCATTCAGGTATGCAAGAGCAAACGGGTTTATATGGCGCGATAGTCATTGAACCTTTAAATGGCGAATTAATTAAAACTGAGCGCGATTATGTTGTTGTCTTATCCGATTGGACGGATGAAAATCCATTAAGCATACTTGATAAATTAAAAAAGCAGAGTAATTATTATAATTTTAATCAATTAACTTTAGCTGATTTTATTGAAGACGTTAAACATAATGGTTTTAAGCAAGCGTTAAATAAGCGTGATATGTGGAATGCTATGCGCATGAATATGACCGATTTATCCGATATATCGGCTTATACTTACTGTTATTTATTAAATGGTAATACCACACAAAACAATTGGACGGGGTTATTTAAAAAAGGTGAGAAAGTTCGCTTACGTTTTATTAATGCAGGGGCGCAAACTTTTTTTGATGTGCGCATTCCTAATTTAAAAATGACGGTGATTTCTGCCGATGGTCAAGCAGTTGAAGCTGTAGAAGTCGATGAATTTCGCATCGGTAATGCTGAGAATTACGATGTGATAATCACGCCTGAATTAGACGCTTATACGATTTTTGCGCAAAGCATAGATAGAACAGGTTATGCGCGTGGCACCTTGGCAATTACTGAGGGTTTAACTGCCGCTGTGCCTGAACTCGATAAAGCCCAGCCCTTATCGATGCTGGATATGATGGGCGATATGAGTAGCGACTTAGCAGTGCATCATGCCAGCAGTGAATATGGGGCGACTGTGGATATGCGAGTTGATACGCCGCGCACTAATTTAGATGATGCTGGCATTGGTCTACGCGATAACGGGCGGCGTGTGTTGACTTACAGTGATTTGCACACCATTGGCGGCGCGTTAGATAAACGTTCGCCTGAACGTGAGTTAGAACTGCATTTAACAGGTAATATGGAACGTTATAGCTGGTCGTTTGATGGCGTAGAGTTTAGCGATTCAACCCCCATTCATTTTCATTATGGTGAGCGGTTGCGGGTGATTTTAGTCAATGACACCATGATGACCCACCCTATTCATTTGCATGGGATGTGGAGTGAATTAGAAAGCCCCGAAGGTGAGTTTCAAGTGCGCAAACACACCATTGTCGTACAACCCGCGCAACGTATTAGCTTTTTAGTCACCGCAGACGCGTTGGGTTATTGGGCGTGGCATTGTCATTTGTTTTATCACATGCACACGGGTATGTTTCGGGTGGTGGTGGTGTCATGAAAAAAACGATTGTTTTATTAACTGATATTACGCGAACAGCTTATGTGTCCACGAAAGACACGAAAAATTAAGTAACTAAAATAAGAGCTTCTTTTTAAGAATTAAATAAAGCTCTTATTTTTCGTGTTTTTTGTGTTTTTCGTGGAAAAAATTAGTTTTGTGCGTACAAAATCGTTGAATTGTAGGGGCAAATCATTATTTGCCCTTGTTGAAAAATATTATATTAATAAAGCCCTGCTTTAGTTAATTAAAAAATCCGCATTAGTTATTGTCAAACCAGTCCCTAATAAGGCAATAGGTAGCGCGGAAATTTTAGAATTATTAGCATCGGCATCATAAGATAATAGCCCTGTGCTGGGATTATAAATAATATAATCATTATTATCACCAGCAACAGAACCTATTTTTAAATAAGCATTATTTAAAACCCCAGTCGTTGTTAATACGCTAAAAATACTGTGATTTAGTTGAATAGTATCATCGATGGGTAAATAATCAGTAATTTTATCGACATTACTGCTATTAATACTATCGCTAAAATAGAAAGTATCTTGACCTGTGCCGCCTGTTAAAGTGTCATTACCCAAACCGCCATTTAAAGTATTATTACCTTCATTACCGATTAAAACGTTATTTCTACTATTACCGATTAAAGTATCACTATTGGCATTGACTGTACCATAAACGCTAATACCTGTATAAGTATTAATCCCCGCTGAAATAATACCGTTTTCAATAGTATTAGGCAGACTATAAGTAGTCACTTGGAAAGGAATAATAACAGTATCAATATCGGCGGGATTATTACCTGTATCATTAATAGTATCTCGGTCATAATAACCTAAATAATAAATATCATTACCCGCACCGCCATCTAAAGTATCAATGCCCATACCGCCGTCTAAACTATCATTACCTGCGTTGCCGCTAATCAAATCAGCCCCAGCCTCACCATTGAGTAAATCATTACCCACACCGCCATCTAAACTATCGTTACCATAGCCGCCCCAAAGGCTATCGTTGCCAATACCGCCCGATAAACTATCGCTCATGGTGTAGCCGTGTAATTGGTCATTACCATCTAAGCCAACTAAAGTGTCATAACGCGGTTTGGTGTTGCCTAAATCACCGTCTAAGTTTGAAGGTGCGTCACGACCATCATCTAAGTTGCTAAGTTGTAAGGGATTAATGCTGAGGTTTTTATATTGCACATCGGTGGTGTTGACTGAAACAGTAACGTTATAGGCGATGTTGCCGTCATTGAGATAATCATCTACGCCATGAACAATGAGATTTTGCGGTGTATTCCAATTGCTTGGGCTAAAGCTTAAGGCGGGTGTAACTGTGCCTTCGCTGGTGTCGCTACTGCTAAAGTTTAAGACGACAGTTGTTGTTGGGGCATCGTTTAAGACAATGCTGTAAGTGGCGTTGCTACCGTTTTCAGCGGTGGTTTGTGCGGTCGTTGGATGAATACTGACACCCGTAAGATTGTTGACGTCGACCGTTAAGCTTTGGGTGTCTGAGCCGTGATTGTTATCGCTGGCAGTCACTTCGACAAGATAGCTGTTGTTACTATTGCTGTCGCTTGGGTTTTCAAAATCAGGCGGATTGATAAAACTTAACGCCCCTGTGCTTGAGTTAATACTAAAGGCGGTTTGGTCTGCGCCGCCTGTAATGGCGTAACTGATAACATTGCTCGCCTGTACGGTGGTCACAGCGGTAGTATTTTCGTCAATACTGACGCTGGCGGTAATGTCGCCGCCGTTGCTGGTGATTAACGGGGTGGTTTGCGCGGGTGCGCTAGGGTCAACGATAACGCCGTTAACGGTGTGGTCAGCATCGTATTGTCCACCGTCAGTTAGGCTGAAGTTGATTTGGGTTTTGTTGCCGACACTACTGGAACTGGTAGCGATGTTTTGCCACACGCCGTTAGCATCTTGTTTGTAATAGCTGTTTATATTTAAAGTCTTATCAACATAAATACTGAGATTAACTGTGTCGCCTGTGGTGACGTTGTTGATAGTAAATGAGAATTCACCCAATGGCATTTTAACGCTACGCGGTAGACCTGAGGGCGCGGCACTGTTGGAAACATTGGTTAAACTCAAGCCATTGGCAACGGCGAGGGTCGCGTAACGGCTTGCGCCTGCTACAGTTGGCAGGGAGGCGACATTGATTTGAGCGGTATCGGCAATGCCATCACCGTTACCATCGCCTGTACCGCTACCATTAGCATTAGCAACAAGCGATTCTATGCTGTTCGCTAAACCATCATTATCGATGTCGGTGTCGAAAATATCAGGTATGCCATCACGGTCGGTATCGATTAGCACGGTGATGGTATCGGTTTGTACGGCTGTGCCGCCTTTGTTATCGCTGGCTGTGACTTGTACTTCATAGTTATTGCTAATTTGCGGCGCGGTTTTGAAGCTTAACGCGCCGCTGGTGCTGTTGATTTGGAATAAGGATTTATCCGCGCCACCTGTAATACTGTAGCTGAGGGTGTCGTTATCGGCATCGGTTGCTGTCACGGTGGTGACGGCGGTTAAAAACTGCACGGCGTTGATGCTTGCCGTTGCGCCGCCACCGTCTGAAGTGATTACGGGGGCGTGATTAGAAGGGATTACTGTAAGGTCGGCTTCTGCTGAATTACTCGAATACGCAGTAGTGCCGCCTGTGGTGGTGGCATTGCCTAAACTTAAGGCTGTTCCCGTAGTTTCGTCCCAGCCTAAAAAGTTGAGTTTGGCTGTGCCTATTGTGCCTGCTGTGGGTACGAAATAAAGATAATCAGCCGAATCGAGTAGTAGTGGCGTGGTGGTGGATTGCCCTGTAATCGCGGTGCCACCCGTGGTGCTATTGCTGGTGTTGTAATACCAAGTGCCACCTGAAGTGGCGGTGATAGCGATGCCTTGAGGGCTTGAGGTATCGACATCGGCATAATTGGCATGGCTACTATCAAGCAAAGTAGCAACAGATACTACGCTACTGATAGTCGTATCGTTGACAGTATTATCAAAGCTAAACGTTACCGCCGAACCGCCATTTAAAGTAGGCGCGTCATTGACTGAAGTGACAACAACACTGGCAGTCGTATTAGTCGTAGTGCTAAGAGAATCGCTGAAACTCAGCGAGAAATGCGTCGTTTCAGTGCTATTAGGCGCGACATGATTAGTTGCAGGTTGATAAACTAAAGTTTGCACAGCGGCTTGCAAATTAGCCACCGTATCAGCGGCGTGCGTATAAGTTAAACCGTTGTCAGTGCTTGTAAAACCCGAAGCGGTTAAAGAATCCGCTGTAAATGCGCCTTTGCTGGCATCATCGAGTTTAATCGTTAAAGTTTCACTCACGCCTGTATTAGCATCGGTGAGAGTCACAGTAGAGAACGGCGATAAACTTTGATTATCATTGACCGCTTGACCCGCAACTGTACCGCTGATAATAGGCGCGGCATAGACGGTGACATCAGTGCCGCCATTGCCATCGGAATGCACAACAAAAGCTTTGCCAGTATTATCGCCGCCTAAATTTAAAGTAGAAACAGTAATACCGCCACTGGTCAAAACCAATTGATTAGACGCATTGACGCTGGCATTATCAAAACTGGCACTGATTAAATCAACAGTCGCGCCCATATTTAATATAAGACCCGCGGCAGTGCCGCCGCTAATCACTTCAATACCACCACTATTAACGATGGTACTACTAGCGACACCGCCATAGCGAATGTACTCATAACCGCCACTATTAACTATAGTGTTATTAGCGATACCGCCATTAGAAATAACCTCATAACCGCCATTACTAACTATAGTGTTACTAGCAATACCACTGTTATTAATAAACTCATAACCGCCACTATTAACTATAGTGTTACTAGCAATACCACCGTTATTAATAAACTCATAACCGCCACTATTAACTATAGTGTTATTAGCGACACCGCCACTATAAATATTCTCGTTACCACCACTATTAAGAATAGTACTATTAGCAATACCGCCACTATAAATATGTTCAAAACCGTAATCATTAACTATGGTGTTATTAACAACACCGCCACTATAAATATATTCATTACCGAAAATATTAACTATAGTATTACTAGCAACACCGCCAGAAACATATTCAAAACCGCCACTATTAACTATAGTGTTATTAGCGACACCGCCACTATAAATATTCTCGTTACCACCACTATTAACTATAGTATTACTAGCAACACCGCCATTAGAAATATACTCATTACCACCACTATTAACTACAGTGTTATTAGCAACACCGCCACCATAAATATTCTCTCTACCGCCACTATTAACTATAGTGTTATTAGCAACACCGCCATTAGAAATATACTCATTACCACCACTATTAACTACAGTGTTATTAGCAACACCGCCACCATAAATATTCTCTCTACCACCATTATTAACTATAGTATTACTAGCAACACCGCCCCTATTAACATTCTCATTACCACCACTATTAACTATAGTGTTATTAGCGACACCGCCACTAGAAATATATTCATAACCGCCATTATTAACTATAGTGTTATTAGCGATACCGCCATTAGAAATATACTCTTTACCGCCATTGACAGTCGCGTTATTAGCGACACCGCCGCTGAGAATATACTCCGCGCCGCCGTTAATCGTACTACTGGCTATACCTCCGAGGTAAACATGTTGGATACCACCACTGGGAGAGATTGTCGTATTATTTACTGTACCGTAAACATTTTCGATACCACCGAAAGTGATTGTTGTTTTATTTGCCGTGCCGCCCGCTAAAACAGTCGCTACAGCACTAACGACAGTGCCGCTGATGATTGATCCATTTACAGCAAGATTATTGGTTATCCCGCCATTCAATATATTTAGAGTATCGCCGCCATTTAGCGTCACCGATGTGCTTGTAACGCCGCTTGCTACATTATAAGTTGCCATTTCTTTTGCCTCATTTATAAAATAAAAATTATTAACAAAGTATTAATTTAAATGCCATTATTAATAAAACACAGTAGCCGTTTAATTACAGTCTTAAGCGCGTCAATAGTAATTAAACGGCTACAGTTAAATTGTTGTAGTGTATTTGCATGACGCGGACACCATAAAAAATCATAATGATTAAAACGTAGCTGATTATCATATCAACAACTATTACAAGCGTGATATAGTTTTAGATTAAACGTCATTAAAGTTTAATAAAGCCATTTTTTGATTAAATGACGATGGGCTTTTAATAAAAAAGCGTTGCGCGGTATTTAGTGCTGGCAGTGCTTGCAATAAATGCCAACACCTTCAAATCTTACAGCACTGCCAAGTAACTGAAGTTATGCAAAGGTTGCCCCTACATTTTTATTACCAGTGTGTAACTTGACTTAAAGTAAGACAAAATAACACCTTAAAAAATAACTAACAATCACCCAAAGGGGTGATTTTAACTGAAAAGTCGAATCTAAAATTTAAGTAACTACTTAGCTTGCTTGTGTCTGAATCAGGATTTACAAGATTATAAGATTATAAGATTATAAGATTCACAGGATTTATCCTGAAAATCCTATCATCTTGAAAATCCTGATTCAGACAATAAAATAATTAAAACAAGCTAGGTAATTACAAATTTAAGTAATCAAACCTATTTCACGCGCTTTTGCGATAGCTTGAGTGCGATTGTGAATATTTAATTTACTAAAAATATTTCTTAAATGGGTTTTAACGGTATTTCTACTCAAAGATAATTGCAGGTCTATTTCACTACGCTGATAACCTAAAGCATATAATTTAAGTATTTCAACTTCACGCGAACTTAATTGATAAAACTTAATTTTTTGCTCACTTAATTCAATAATTAATTGCTGTTTTTGATGAATTTGGGCATGAAGCCGCAAGCAATTTTCAATACGAATCACCAATTCATCAATTTCAAAAGGCTTGCAAATATAATCTACTCCACCCGCTTCAAAAGCTTTTACTTTATCAGCGGTTCTCATTAAAGTTGTTAAAAAAATCACAGGAATCGCTTGGGTTTTACTATCGGCTTTTAAACGACAACAGACCGCATAACCATTCACATCGCCCATCATAATATCGAGCAAAATAATATCAGGCAGTTGTTCACGCGCTAATAATAAAGCCACTTCAATATCGCTTTCTAAAAACAATTTTTTACAACGATGCTGTAAAAGTTCCTCTAAAATAACCAAATCAAATAACTCATCATCAATAGCTAAAATAGTCGCATTTATTAATTCATTCATTTTTTAATTAAAGGTAGTTCTAAACTAAAGCGTGGATTTTGTCTTAAATAACAGTCATATTCTATTCTTGTATTTAAAAGCATTGCCATTTTCTGTGCAATATATAAACCCAAACCTGTTGAATGTTCACCTGCTGTGGGTTTGGTACTTAAACGACTAAATTTAAGAAATAATTTTTCGGTCTCTTTTTCTTTCAAACCCTGTCCTTGATTTTGAATTACAATACTAACTTTATCGCATTTTCTAAATAAAGAAATCGTTACTGTATTATTAATAGGCGAATATTTAAACGCGTTAGACAGTAAATTATCTAAAATCTGGCTTAATAAAAAACTATCACTCAAAACCAAATAAGCTTCTTTATCGGTGTTGATTTCAATACTAATGTTTTTATCTTCGGCATGTTTTGCATGAGTGACTAATAAACTTTGCACCAGATAAAGCAAATCAAGTTCTACTAAATGAATCTCAATAGTCCCTGATTCGATTTTATCGGTATCGAGTAAATTATTAATTAAAACAAACATTCGGGTTGCACTCACTTCAATAATATGATTGTATTTTAATAATTTATCTTGATTATTACAGTGTTTAATCAATTTTGTAAAACTACTAATGGTTGCCAATGGATTTTTTAAATTATGTGAAGCAATACTTAAAAATTCGGTTTTTTCATGATTGAGTTGTTCGAGTTGCTGATTTTTATTAGCCAGTTCTTGCGTGCGTGATAATACTTTATCTTCTAAGCTTTTATTTAACGCATCTAATTTATCTTTCGTTTCCAATACCCGCATAAACATGGCATTATAAGCGGTTTCAATACGGTATAATTCTTTTATATTGGCATGTTGCAAGCTTAAATAAGTGCTTTCTGTGGTATTAATATCAGCCTGTTCCATTGCTAGGCAAAAATTATTTAATTCACGCCCTAAAAATTTATTTAATGCCCAGAAAAATAATAACCATAACACCATAGTTTTAATGGTAGCGGCAAGTAGTAGCGTTAAAAACTGATAACTCACTCTATGCAAAATAATTTGATTACTTGAATATAAAATCACTTCACCAATAATTTGATTAGCTTGTTTTAACTGAAAATGATAGGGAATTAATTTAAGATACGCGCTGTTATGCAAAATTTCTTGGTTATTTTGCATAACGATAATATGTTTGTGTTTATCTAAAATCATGCCAAGACGAATAGGAAACGCTTTTGTCCAATGTGTTGTTTTATTGATATTAATGATTTCAATACCCACAATAGCGGGTATTTTTTGAATACCTTGTAAATTGGCTTCTAGTTGGGTGCTATCAGCCGTTGACATGGCAATACTTAGGTTAGACTCAAAAACTGATTGAATAGTTTGCAGTATGTTTTGAATGGCTTTAATTTCTAATCGGTATTCGTTTGCCATTTGCGCTAGGGTAATTAAAATGGTAACCACTAAGTAAATAGAGAAAACCACTTTTAATATATGCAAGGCTAGGGATTTTTTAGGGTTTGAGTGATTCATAATTTATGTGTTATGTATTAAACGGTGTTAGTCGTTATAATTTGTTGGCTAATATTGATGTCTGAATCAGGATTTACAGAATTATAAAATTCACAGAATTTATCCTGAAAATTCTGATTCAGACATAAATAAACTAATTACAATGCAGTTATAATAATTAATAACCCGATAGGTTATAAATATAAAATGATTATGCAATTAGAGTGTTTATTAACTTTTCTATAGGTGGTAGTGTCATGAAAGCGAAAATCGGGTTATTAAATCTAATAATACTATGGCATAACGTGTTACCCGCTGAGGAAATAGACCATTCAAAAATGAATCATGCAAGCCCTAGCGAAATCATCGACCATAGTCAGATGTTAATGCCCACCGAAACAACCGATACGCCCCGCAACCCCAATGCGTTTGCCGATGGTTACACCCTTGATAAATTACCGTTTCTGCACGCCCACAATAGCGACAACACCACAGCGTTAATTGTCGATAGATTAGAAAGCATCACCACCTCGGCTGATACCTCCATGACCTATGATTTGCAAGCATGGCTGGGTAAAACTTACGACCACCTTCTGCTCAGAGCCGAAGGTGATATGAGAAACGGCAACTCCCAAGATGCCCGAACGGAATTAGTGTGGTCACACGCGATTAGCCCATTTTGGGATAGTCATTTAGGTTTGCGCTATGACAGCGGCGAGAATTTAAATCGCGGTTGGTTAGCTTTTGGGGTGCAAGGTTTAGCCCCTTATTGGTTGTATGTGGAAGCGACGGCTTATATAAATGAACAAGGGCGCACCGCGTTTCGTTTAGAGCTTGAGTACGATTTATTAATCACCCAACGCCTGATTTTACAACCGCGCCTTGAAGCCAATGTTTATGCCCAAAACGATGCCGCCCATTATTTAGGCAGTGGCTTAGCTAATTTTGAAACAGGTCTGCGTTTGCGTTATGAATTTAAACCCGAATTCGCGCCTTATATTGGTATCGACTGGGGTCGTCATTTTGGTGATACGGCGGGTTATGCAAGGCAACAGGGCATAGCGATAGAAGAAACCCGTTTTGTGGCAGGGGTGCATTTTTGGTTTTAACTAATTGATATTACGCAGAAGATTAATTTTTTCCACGAAAAACACAAAAAGCACGAAAAAAGCGAACACTATTGGATTTTTAGAGACATTAATCGCCTATTTTTCGTGTCTTTCGTGCTTTTTGTGGACACACAAGCTTAAGACCCTGCGAGAACATAGACAAATAGGACTGTAATAGTACAATAAGCCATCTTATCTTAAAGCTTAAACTTAATCTAATGACCTCAGTAGAACTACTTTCACCCGCTGGCACTATTAAAAACATGCGTTACGCCTTCGCTTATGGCGCGGATGCGGTTTATGCAGGACAACCCCGTTATAGTTTGCGGGTGCGTAATAATGATTTTTTAATGGAAAATTTAAAAATCGGTATTGATGAGGCGCATCAATTGAATAAAAAGTTTTATTTAGCCACGAATGTGATTCCACATAACGCCAAAGTAAAAACTTTTATGAAAGATATTGAACCCGTTATTGCTTTAAAACCCGATGCCTTAATAATGGCAGACGCGGGATTAATTATGATGATGCGCGAAGCCCACCCCGAAGTGGCAATCCATTTATCAGTGCAAGCCAATACCGTGAATTACGCCACCGCTAAATTCTGGCATAACATGGGCGTAGAAAGAATTATCTTATCGCGTGAATTATCACTCGATGAAATTGAAGAAATTAAACAACACTGCCCTGAATTAGAATTAGAAGTATTTGTTCACGGCGCATTATGTATTGCCTATTCTGGACGGTGTTTATTATCGGGATATTTTAATCATAGAGACCCCAATCAAGGCACTTGTACTAATTCGTGTCGTTGGAAATATGATACTAAAACAGCAGAAGAAAATGCCGAAGGTGATTGGGTATTACCTAATCAAGATAATGTATTATCAATGGACGCATTAAATACTGCCAGTTGTGGCGGCGCGGAGCGTCATCCATTAGCCGATAAAATTTATTTTTTAGAAGAAGAAAATCGTAAAGGTGAATTATTGCCTGTCATGGAAGATGAAAACGGCACTTATATTATGAATTCAAAAGATTTACGCGCTATTGAACACGTTGAGCGTTTAGTGAAAATAGGCGTGAATAGTTTGAAAATAGAAGGGCGCACTAAATCGCATTATTATGTGGCAAGAACCGCTCAAACTTACCGAATGGCAATTGATGACGCATTATCTAATCGTCCTTTTAATCCGCAATTATTAGGGGTATTAGAAAACTTAGCCAGCCGTGGTTATACCGATGGGTTTTATCAACGGCATCATACTCACGAACAACAGAATTATTTAACAGGTTATTCTAAAAGTCATCAGCAACAATTTTGCGGTGAAATTAGAGATTATGATAAAGAAACGGGCTTAGCGACTATTGATGTGAAAAATAAATTTTCAGTCGGTGATAAGGTTGAGTTAATTCTGCCCGAAGGTAATAAAGATATTATTATTGAGCGCATGGAAAATATGTACGGACAAGAAATGACTGAAGCCTCAGGTGGCGGTTATGAGGTTAGAATTCCTTTGCCTGAAATTAATAGTGCTGAGATGGGATTGTTGTCTCGTTATAATTAATTATTGTGGAGTGCAAACCTAGGTTTGTACTCCTAAATTATTAAACAGGAATAATTAAAATGAAAAAATTGCAATTTACTTTTTGGCAAGAAGACGATTATTTTATCGGTTTTCTAAATGATTATCCTGATTATCAAACGCAAGGAATTACTAAAGAAGAACTGATAGAGAGTTTAAAAGATTTATTAGTCGATATTGAATCTGAGCAAATACCCTATCTGCGTAAAGTTGAAGAGTTATTAGTGGCTTAAATGAAAAGACGTGATTTAATTAGATTTTTCTCATTTCCACGTTTTTTAATATTTAAAGGTTAATTATGGAAGTCCATACTAAATTAGATATTCAACAAGCATTTGTAGTAAAAGAACAAGATATTATAAAAATATGGAAAGCCTTTGAAGATAATAGCATGAAAGTTAGTGCAACTATAGAATGTTCTGATGAATTAAATAGAGATTTTAAAGATAGTGAATCGCTTATAAAATATGAAAATCCAAAACGAGCTTATATTAAGACACTTCAAATTTATGCTTGGAATAAAGAATCATATAAGTCCTCAAGCGTTTCTTTAGGTATACGACATTATGCACCAATTAATGTATCAATTTATGGCGATGAAAATACGGTAACATCGACACGCACAAAAATTGTGGATACGGTGGACGGAATGAAACCATGGTATTCACGCATAGCAACTCTTGATTTTTCCTTTATTATTTCTTTTGTTTATTTAATAATTCTTGCATCTTTATATTTATCAGGAAATCATTCAAATACAGCTTCATCATCGCTTTCATTTAATAGAGCATTAATAACTACAATTATTATTATTGCAGCAATTGGTTCAATCATTTTTCTTCATAAAAAACTAATTCAATTTTTATCAAAAATTTTTCCAATTGCTACTTTTGCTATTGGTCAGGGATTAAATCGTCATGAATATCTTGATAAAATTAGATGGTGGGCAATATCAACGATTGTTGCTGGTATAGTTGCCCAATTATTGCGAACATTTTTTATAACTTAGTTCTTTATGGAGTACACAATGCTTTCTGTGCAAGCGATAAAAAATGCTATTACTCAATTATAAGAAACTGATTTAATTGAATTTCGCCAGTGGTTTGAGCAGTTTAATCAACAATTAGTCGATAAAACGCCCAATGAAACCACCATAAAAGCCGCTGATAATGGCGATTATGAAAATATTGATTTAACGCCTTAGCTTTTATTAATTAAAAATATCATCAAAATCAGAATTTACTCAATTTTGCAATTAACAGAATTAAACATTTTGCTAATTCTTTAATTCTGAAAATTCTGATTAAAACAGAATAATAACTTAATTATCAAACCCTCTTCTTTCACACACACTTAACTAAAAAAACTATGCAAATTGTACTCGCTAATCCTCGCGGTTTTTGTGCAGGCGTTGACCGCGCTATTGAAATCGTCGACCAAGCCATTGAAGCCTTTGGCGCACCGATTTATGTCCGCCATGAAGTCGTTCATAACCGCACTGTGGTGGACGGACTCAAAGCCAAAGGCGCGATTTTTATTGAAGATTTAACCGATGTGCCAGTAGGTTCAACCCTTATATTTAGCGCACATGGCGTATCTAAACAAGTGCAGCAAGAAGCCAAAGAACGCCAATTAACCGTGTTTGATGCCACTTGCCCCTTAGTCACTAAAGTGCATATTCAAGTCTCAAAACACGCCAAAGCTGACCGCGAAGTGATATTAATCGGACACGCAGGTCATCCCGAAGTGGAAGGCACCATGGGGCAGTATGAAAAATGCACCGATAACGGCGGCATTTATTTAGTCGAAACCCCCGAAGACGTAAAAAATTTAAACGTTAATAATCCTGATAATTTAGCTTATGTGACGCAAACTACCTTATCAATGACTGACGCTAAAATTATGGTCGATGCTTTAAGAGCGCGTTTTAAAGGTATTCAAGAACAAAAGAAAGATGATATTTGTTATGCCACCCAAAACCGTCAAGATGCGGTTAGTGAATTAACTAAAACCGCTGATTTAATATTAGTTGTGGGTTCGCCTAATAGTTCTAATTCAAATCGTTTGCGTGAAATTGCCGAGCAATTAGGCAAAACCGCTTATTTAATTGATACCGCAAGCGATATGCAAAAAGAGTGGTTTAAAGATATTAATGTAGTGGGCGTGACTGCGGGGGCTTCTGCACCTGAGGTATTAGTCCAAGAAGTGATTGCACAATTAAAACAATGGGGCGGTGAAACGACGCAAGAATTAAAAGGTATTGAAGAAAAAGTCGTTTTCTCTTTACCTAAAGGTTTAAAAAAAGCGGTCGCTTAAATTATTATGTCTGCTGAATTAGAAGTTTTACGCTTAGATAAATGGTTATGGGCGGCGCGGTTTTTTAAAACTCGCAGTCTTGCCGCTGAGGCAATTGCGGGTGGTAAAGTACATGTTAATGCGCAACGCGTTAAAGCCAGTAAAGAAATTAAAATCGGTGCGCAATTAAGTATTAGTAAAGAGCGTTATATGTGGCAGATTACGGTATTGGCTTTAAGTAGTCAGCGCAAACCTGCCAAAGAAGCGGTATTATTATATGAAGAATCGCTTGAGAGTATTGCTAAAAGGCAACAGCAATTACAAGAAGAGCGTTTGCACCGAGAATTATTTCCTTTTGATTATACGGCAATTAAACCTAATAAAAAGGATAGGCGTTTAATTCATCGTTTTAAACAAGATAATTAAAGTTACTCTTGTCTTACTCTCGTTCCCACGCGTTGCGTGGGAATGCCTTTAAGACGCGCCGCGTCATGTCTAAATTACAAACCGCAGGCGCGGTATAACTGTATTCCCACGCGGCGCGTGGGAACAAGGGAATAATAATAAAGACGTTGCGCTGCAACGTCTCTACTAAAATTATAAACCCGTTAATGGATAAATAATTTCATCACCCATTAATAAAGTATGTTGTTTGGCTAAACCATTTTCAAAATCAACTAAACCTAAATTACATTCTACATTAACGCGGGTTTGTCCTTGCGAGGGTAATAAACGCACACTACTTTCCCAAGAACTAATCGGTAGCCATGGGAATAATTTTTTCAATTTATTGCTGTGTTTAGTATCACCTAAATACTGCCCTAATTTTTCAAGATAAGCACCCTGAGTTTCTTCAGGCGCGTTTTTCAACGAAGAACTGACTAATTGATAACAACGCAAGGGTTCAGTAGTGGTACTACGATTATAGTTACCAATAGCAGTAAATGAATAATGGACATCGCCTGATAAAAACACGCATTGTTTAATTGCCATATCTTTACTCAAACAATCCATTAAGGTTAAAAAACTCTGCTCATTAGAAGTCCACGCTTCCACATCGGCAAAATTAATCATGTAATTAATCAGCCAGCCTTCTTTACCAATAAGTTTTTCAAAATAACGCACATATTCATAGCTTTCAATTAAATCAGCCGCCACGCACAAAAATTCTTGAATACCTTCCATTAATGAAAAGCCCAATACAGGCGTAGTGGCAATAAATACGGGCGTGGTTTGATTGCTAATATTTAAAGCGGGATTACTTTTTAATTTCGCCCATTCCAAACGTAACCAATCACAGGCATAACGGTCAATTAATACGGGCAAATAATTGTCTTTAGTGGTGACACGTTGGGTTCTTGAATCAATGGCAATAATGGGTGGATTAGTCGGAACTGAAAAACCACAGCCGCGTTTATGCCAAGTATGCAAATCATAACTCTCATTAATTTCAGCGGCGTTAGTGGTATCTAATAAATACTGACTAATACTTGCGCGTAAATCTTTGTCGAAATTATCAGGCTCATTACCCCAACCTTGGAATGTCCAAAAAGACGCTAAGGCATTAGCTACCACGCGTTGCCCTACAGGTGAAGTGCGCACGTCGTTATACCATTTACTGGTAATATTCCAATCATCGGTGACATCGTGGTCATCAAAAATCATATAAGTGGGAACATTGGCTAATAAGCGGCGGACATTACTTAATGTTGCTTGGAAAGTTTTAACGCTAGTTAATTCGTTTTTAGCTTTTTCAGTTAAATCCTCAACTTCTTTTTTAGCTTTTTTGGCTTTAGCACGGTGTTTTTCGCTAACTTCTTGGACGAAACTTTCCCAATTTTCATCAGTAATTGACCAGTTTTCAGCATTACCAAAAACGTAAATATACATAGCGGCAAATTCACCAAAAGCCATTAAATGATTTTCAGCCTCAGAAGAAGTAAATCCTGAGTGATGTTCATTTAAAAATACTTCACGCCCATTGGGCGCGATATTTTGCGGGTCTTTATAAATGATATTATCTTGCGCGTCTAAATAAGGAATTAATTCAGGGCGACCGATTAAATCAGCGGCTTGTTTTTTTAATAATTCCAACACATAAACGGAAACATCATCGGCATAAATTTGATCGCCTGATAATAATAAAACGGCGGGGCGTTTATTAATATCATTATGGGTAGTTGTTAATAAAGTATCACCATAACTGAGCGCGTCGGCACTTTTACCGCCGCCGTGAGGTTTTCTGCAACTGCCATGTAATAAGCGTTTTAAATCAGTGGGAATAAAAAACTTAGGATTGGGGTTGTTATCATAAGTTAAAGCTGACAAATCAACGGCTTTGTTATTAGCATCGATTAGTTGATAATACAAAAAGGTATTAACGGGATAAGCTGTTTCAGGATTAGCGGGGGCTTGCAGTAAATACACAAATAATTGTTGCCCTAATTGGCAGTAATCATTTTTAGTCAGTGGCGCACTTTCACCCAATATGTCGCCATTTTCTGAAATAACCTGTAGTTTTAAATGAATCAGTTCTCTTGAGGCAAACCACACGCAAACCCGATTAGCGGTGACGCGTCTTAAAATAGGACCTGCTAGCAATGTCATTATTTCCACCTTTATTGTTATAGTTAAGTAACCGAATAGCTAATCTATCAATTATGTGGCTTTAATGCAATTTAATGCGTCATTTAATTAACTTATATATTAGTAATTAACGATAAGGTGTTTTTATTAAGGATAATCGATTGCAACCGTGACTTGTTCGAGTAGAATCTCAAATTGATTAATGGATAAGGGTTCACTAAATAAATAGCCTTGGTAATGATGACAGCCATTATTTAATAAAAACTGTAATTGTTCTTGGGTTTCTACGCCTTCGGCAATCACATTTAAACCTAAACTGGTTGCCATGACAATAATGGTGCGTACAATGGTTTGGTCACTGCTATCAATACTAATATCTCTCACAAAGGATTGATCGATTTTTAGTTGATGCAATGGGAGTTTTTTTAAATATTGTAAAGAGGAATAACCTGTCCCAAAATCATCTAAAGAGAATTGAATATCTAATTCTCTTAAGGTATTCATGATGGCAATAGTATCTTCTACATTGACCAGTAACATGCTTTCGGTTAATTCAAGTTTTAGCAAAGCGGGATTAATGGCGTAACATTCAATAATAGCTTGTACCCGCTGGACAAAATTACTTTGAAAAAATTGTTTCGCGCTTACATTGACCGATAATACTAATTCGCGTGTTAATGGGTTTTGTTGCCATGCTTTTAATTGTTTGCAAGCGGTTTCTAATACCCAATCACCAATAGGTAAAATTAACCCCGTATCTTCTGCTAAGGCAATAAATTCTGAGGGGGGCAGTAAACCACGTTGAGGATGATGCCAACGAATTAAGGCTTCCGCGCCTAAAGGACGATAACAATTATCGACTTGGATTTGATAATATAATTGGAATTGCCAGTGTTTAAGGGCGGCGCGTAATTCATTTTCTAATAAAACCCGTGCTGTGATGATTTTTTGCATTTGCGGATCGAAAAAACGAATGGTATTGCGTCCCGCGCTTTTGGCTTGATACATGGCAATATCGGCGTGTTTTAATAATTCATCTTCGGTTTGGAGATGACCATTAAATAAGGTGACACCAATACTGGCGGTATTGAGATGGATAAGATTTTCAGTTAAATGAAACGGCTGATTAAAATCATTTAAAATCGTATCAGCAATAGTATCGGCTTGGGTGGCGGCTTCGAGGGCATGATGACTTAAGTTTTCTAACATAACCACAAATTCATCACCGCCTAGCCGCGCTACGGTATCGGTTTCGCGATTATTAGCTAATAGACGTTGCGCGACTTGTTGCAGTAGTAAATCCCCGACATCATGTCCTAAGGTATCGTTGAGTGATTTAAAATTATCTAAGTCAATGAATAATAACGCGCCTTGTTTGCCGCTACGATGACTTGAGGCTAATGCCAGTTTTAAGCGGTCTTGCAACAATCTTCGATTAGCTAAATTAGTCAACGGGTCGTAAAAAGCAAGGCGTTCAATTTCTTGATCAGCGGCTTTTTTTAAAGTGATGTCGATGAGTGTGCCTACATAATGGCTGATCATGCCATTTTGATTTTTTACTGCGGTAATATGTAGATATTGGGGATAGAGTTCGCCGTTTTTGCGCCGATTCCACAGTTCACCTTGCCATCTGCCTGTGTTATTAATACTTACCCAAACCTCTGCATAAAAATCTTGTCCATGCCTACCTGATTGTAAGATACGCGGATTTTTACCAATCACTTCTTCTGGGCTATAGCCTGTAATATCAGTAAAAGCTTGATTGACGCGTAAAATGCTTTGATTAATATCCACCACCATCATACCTTCTTGGGATTCAAACACGGTGGCGGCAATGCGTAGTTGTTGTTCGATGTGTTTGCGCTGAGTAATATCACGCGAAGAGTTAAATAACACGCGCTTACCATCTAATTGCAATGGAAAACTACTGACTTCAACATCAAAAATATCGCCGTCTTTGTGGCGATGACGGGTTTCAAATTGAATACGCACGTCTTGTTCAAGATATTGTTTTAAAAGACTTATTAATTCAACATCACTGTATTGCGCGTCCCATTGCGACACATTCATGCCCGTCATTTCCTCGCGCTTATAGCCGAGCATGTCGCAAAACGCGTCACTGACTTCTAAAATATTGCCGTCAGTATCGAGAATATGAATACCGTCACTGGCATTGCGCAACAGCATTAAATTTTTCTCGCTTTCTTTAAGCAAAGCTTGCTGCGCTTTTAAACGTTCACTAATATCAATAAAAGTCGCAATTGCCCCAGTGATAATGCCATCAATAATACTAGGTTGCGACCAATATTCCACAGGTACAGCCTGACCATCTTTGCGCCAAAACACTTCATCACTGACATGTACTTTTTCGTTACGCACATAAGCGGCATAAATTTTACAATCCTCAACAGGATAAGGACTGCCGTCAGGATAAGAATGATGAATTAATTCATGTACATGCTTACCAATCACTTCTTCAATGCTGTCATAACCTAAAATGCGTAAAAAAGATTGGTTAGCAAAACGACAATAGCCCTTGGTATCAACGCCATAAGCCCCTTCTGCCATTGAATTGAGCAACGAATAAATATGTTGATGCGATTTGTGCAGGGCCGATTCAACCCGTTTACGTTCAGTAATATCGTGCATCACCGCCAATACATGCGACCCTTGACTATCATGAGCGCAAACAGTGGTATAAATCTGCACTACGCGCTCCTCACCGTTTTTACGCGTAATTGTCCATTCTTCGCCCTTGATATGATCACCCTGACGCATTCGTGCCATGCGCTGTTTTGCTTGTTCTTGTACTTTGGAATCAATATAAACTGTTTGATACCAACCCAATTGATTAATTTCTTCTAACGTGAATCCCGTTAATAATTCCATACTGTGATTCCACACAGTAAATTGAGTATAGGGAGGCTCATTAATACCATGACATACCGCCAAGGCATTAACTTGGGCATTAATAACCGATTGGATAAAACTTAATTGCGCTAATAAATGTTGCTCAAGTAATTTACGCTCGGTAATATCATGATAAATACCCAATACCCCGATAATTTCATTTTTAGTATTATGTAAAGGGACTTTAACCGTGCGTATCCACGCTTTTTCGCCATTTATAGTACGCAGATCTTCATAAGAAAGTTTAGGCGTATTGGCATAAATAATATCACTATCATCACCACGATAACGCTCTGCATGTTCATGCCAACTTAATTGATAATCATCTTTACCAATAATGTCTTGTGGCGAATCAAACCCTGCATCATGCGCAAAAGTAGGATTACAGCCTAAATAATGCGACTTTTTATCCTTCCAAAAAATCCGCATCGGCGCGGTATCAATAATGGTTTTTAATAAATTGCGTGATTCAGCTAAAGCGATTTCAGTTTGTTTGCGCTCGGTAATATCTCTAAAACTCCAGACTCTACCAATAATTTCATTATTAACACATTGAGGAATGGAATAACGTTCTATAATTCTGCCATTTTTAAAATTAAGAATATCAAAAGAACGTAATTGTGGAGAGGCATAAAGTTCATAGATTTTTTTTAAAAAATTATCGGCATCTTCTAATTGATTTAATACATAAACTAAAGCGTCATTATCATTTTTACTGCTAATAATAGCATCAGGTATTTGCCATAAATCAATAAATTGCTGATTATATAATTCCCAATAACCTTGCCTATCCACTACTAATACCGCATCAGTAATCGATTCTAAGGTCGCGGTTAATAAAGAAATCGATTTCGCCATTTGCTGCTCGGCTTGTTCACGCTCAGCAAGACGCAAAGCTTCTTCTTGTTTTCTCTGCGCGAGTTCGCGCATTAAATACAAGGTATTCATCGATAGGCTATTGTAAATTGATAAAATAATATCAATAAGTGTTCGCGTTGAACCGCCCATCTGTTCATTGGCATGAATTTTAGCTTGCTCTAAATTAAAACCCACTTGTATTTTTAATACTACTTTAGCTAAATACCTATCACTTTCTAAAATATGCGAAGCGAGCCAGCGGGTTAAAAAAGCTAAAATTTCTTCAATAAGTTCATCGGTATTTTTTGTATCTTTTTCGGCTTTTAATCGCAATATGCTATCAATAAAACTTTGATGCAGGGCTTTATGTTGGATTTCTAAACTATCTTCAGGCAAATATTGATGCCAAACAGCTTCTTCGGTTTCAAAGTGATAAATTGCATAACTCGCAAGCTCGTCTAAAATATCGGCTAATATAGGAACTTGGGCTTGAAAAGCAACATAACTGGCTAATGAATTTAATAACGCCACTAGTTTTTTATGTTGCTTATCGATTATTGCAATGCCCGTATTAAAGTTTTCATCCCACGGAAATATGTCTATTGAAATCATTTACCCAATCCTAATAATAGCCAAAACGCAATTTGCATCAAGTTAATTAAATTACGCCACTTTCAGTAATCGGAAATACCCAATAACTAATACCTGAACCTGAAAATTTTTCTTGTAATTGGGCTAATAAATCAGCCAACCCTTTAGCATCAATAATCATTTGAAAACGAATTTTCTTTTGTCGTCCACTGACTTGTTCTGCTAACGATAAACCTTTGCTTTCGTGATGATGTGAATACAGCGGAAAAGTACAAAATCCGTGGTCACGTTCTAATAATAATAAGCAATCCACGACTAATTCTTCTAAATCAGGGGGTACATTTAACATAACAATATAATTTTTATTCATGGGATTTATTTTTATAAGGATTATTGTAGGGTAGGGACTTTGTAGTGCAAGGTCTGTATAGTTGTCTGAATCAGGATTTACAGGATTTCAAGATTCACAGGATAATATAGTGGTTTCATATCAAAGTGACATAACGACTGCCAGTC
>JBAQSX010000046.1:0-32316 GCA_049296695.1 Methylococcaceae bacterium
AACAAGGCGTGGAATTATTAATTATTCCTTCCGCTTTTACCGCCGAAACAGGCGCTGTGCATTGGGAATTATTATTACGCGCTAGAGCGGTGGAAAATTTAAGTTATGTTATCGCGCCCAATCAAGGTGGTTTTCATCGCAATGGTCGTAAAACCTTTGGACACAGCATGATTATTGATCCGTGGGGTATTATTTTGGATTGTTATAAAACAGGTAATGGTTTTGTAATTGCCGATATTGATAAAGAGCGTTTAGAAAAAGTACGCGGGGCGTTTCCTGCATTAGAACATCGTCGCTTTTTTTGCGCGTAATTAGTAGCGTTTCAAAAGAGTAGCTTTTAGTTTAATAAAGCTTGTTTTGTAAAAAAGTATTATTCAAAATACAAAGCAAGCTTTGGACTCCCTAAATACTTTTATTGATTATTTTACGGTGCTTGCCTAATTTCTATTATTTATAATTGCCAATATAAAACTGAAACATAAAAAAGGCGTGTAGAACAGTTTCTACACGCCTTTTTTGTTTTATGAATTTTAAACCACTACAAAATCAGCATTGCTTACGCCTAAATTCGCGCCAATTATGGTAATTAATACGGAGGCAATTGCGCCATTACCATCGGCATCATATAACACCGCGCCATTGGCTTTGTTATAAATAACATAATCATTATTATCCACAGCCGCTGTAGCGGTAACGAAATTATCAGGGCTTAATACGCCTTTAATAGTTAATGCTTTGAAGATAGTATTTTTTAATTGAATAGTATCATCGACAACTTTAAAGTCAGTAATGCTATCGGCATTAGCAGTATTAGCAACAACATCAAATTTAAAAATATCTTTACCTACGCCGCCGTTTAATTGGTCATTACCCGTGCCGCCCATTAAAGTATCATTACCCGCACCACCAAGTAATGAATCCCTACCTATTGAACCATTTAATACATTTTTGCCATTATTACCTGTTAAGGTATTATCGCTGGTATTACCTGTTAAATTACCTGTTTGCGTTCCAGCAACGACTAAACCATTTTCAATTCCAGCAGGCAAGGTATAAGTTTTTAATTGATACGGCATAATGATTAAATCAATATCAGTAATTAAACCTGAATCGTTAATCACATCTTTGGCATCGTAACCCAAATAATAAGTATCATTACCGACACCGCCATTCATAGTATCAACACCTAAACCACCGTCTAAAGTATCATTACCACTGCCACCCTCTAAACTGTCATTGTCTTGTTCGCCATATAATAAATCGTTGTCATCGCCGCCATTTAACGTGTCATTACCATAACCGCCGTATAAGGTATCGTTACCAATAATACCCGATAAATTGTCATTCATATTTAAACCGTACAATTTATCGTCTAAGATATTACCCGTTAAAGTATCGGCTACTGAACCACCAATATCACCATAAATCACTAAATTACCAATAACGGCTGTTGTTGCAATACTGGTTTTAGTTTCAAGCGTTCCTAATAAATCGGTATAACTCGCGGTGACAGTTATTAACTTACCCGTTTCATTGTTGGTTAAGCTGTAATTATTACTGTTAGCATCGGCAATTAAAACGTTATCGGCAAACCATGAATAACCAATAATGCCTAAACCATCAATATCGCCTAAGCTATTACTTGCAGTTAATACCTCACCCACTTTTAAAACACCGCTGATAGTGACTTCTCCTGTGGGCAGGTTATTAGTAATAACAAAATCGGTTTTATTAACGCTCACATCACTAAATCTAAAGGTTTCAATACCCGCTCCTGTTATTGCTGAATAACCGTTGTGAATATAAACACTTTCTTGAGTAGTATTGATAGTGATATTTAAATCATTGGTATTTACTTGTGCAAAAGTAACATCATTTTTGAGTAAGCCTTTAAATATAATGCTATCAGTACCTGAATCATCAGTAATATCATCATTACCCGAACCTGTGCCAAATAAATAATAATCATTACCCGCGCCACCGTTTAAAATATCGTTACCAACACCACCGACTAAGGTATCATCACCAGCATTGGCAATTAAACTATCATTACCTATATCGCCATTTAATGAATTATTGGCATCATTACCTATTAAGGTATTATCAGCAGTATTGCCAGTTGCATTAATTGCACTTGCACCCATTAAAGTGACATTTTCTAAATTGCTTGCCAAAGTCCAAGTGCTATTTACTTGAATAGTATCTGTACCTTGATTGGCTAATTCAGTAATTACATCGTTAGCCTCCGCGATATAAACATCATTACCCGCAGAACCCTCTAAAGTATCATTACCTAAACCACCGTTTAACGTATCGTTACCAATATCGCCTATTAATTTGTCATTACCCTCTTCGCCGCTTATAGAATCATTATCAGCACTGCCATTTAAGGTGTCATTACCTAAACCACCGTTTAACGTGTCATTGCCAATATCGCCTATCAACTTATCGTTACCCTCTTCACCATTTAGAGAATCATTACCCGAACCGCTGTTTAATGTATCGTTGCCTAAACCACCGTTTAAGGTGTCATTATTAATACTTCCAATTAGAGTATCGTCCCCTTCTAAACCTGATAATAAAACTGAGCCTAAGGTAAAGGCAGACGCATCTAAGTTATTATTACTCGCGCCACCCGTTAAAATACCTTGTTCGATATTATTTAAAACGTTTGTAATAATATAAGTAATATTTAATGACCATGAATTGAGAGTACCTGTGTCATCGGCGTTGTTATAATATCCACGGTGCCTAATACCATCATGGTCATACCAATAACCATTATAATTAGCATAACGATTACCGCTAACACTATATTGACCATAATTATCGCTAACATTCATTGACCATATTCCAGATACCGAATCGTTATCAAAAACACTTAAAGCATTTTCGGGTTGATATGTTCCCGTAAATGGTGCAGAACCACCAATAATATTGGTACTTGCCTCATCATCCACAGTGGTATTACTAAAATTATCTCCACTACTGCCAATTTGATTAGCAATTACAGCACTTTGTGAATTGTGCGCTAATGAAACAATTAACTCTGAATCCCAAGTGTGTGAAATATCAAAGCTTAAATTAACATCTTTAATAATGCCTGTTATAGGTACATTGATATTTGAAGTAATGCCCGTAGTATTATTATCAGTTATTGCCTTATTAACAGAACCACTACTAAAAGTTTTGTTAAAAAAACCATGATTTAAAGATAGATTAGTTAAAATCATATCAACGTCTTCGCTATTAACTACAGTATCAATACCTGCGCCGCCGTCTAACGTATTATTTCCAATACCACCATTTAAAATATCGTTTGCAGAACCACCAAGCAAAGTATCATTACCCGCGCCACCGTCTAAAGTCACATTACCTGAAAATGCCCAAGCATCTAAATTATTGTCACTATCGCCACCTGTTAAAACCCCTTCTTCAATGCTAGTCAAAACATTAGGTTCATAAGAAATTGAATTAACCGTTAATTCCCATGAATTTAATTGTCCTGTACTAAAAAACTCATTATCACTTACTTTTAATTGCCACAAACCTGTTGGGTCTAAATCATCAAAAGCCGTTAATACCGTTTGTGGTTTATAAGAACCACTAAACGGTGCGCTAGCACTGCTAATACTTTCAGTTGCCTCATCATCAAAGTTTGTATTACTAAAATTTTGTCCTAAATTACCCACACCTTTGGCAAGCAAAACATCGGTTGCATTATGGACTAAATGAATTTCAACATCGCTGTCATATTCATGTGTAATATCTAACTGCACATTCACATCAAGCACATTAAAACCTGTATCAGCTACAGTTAAATCTGAGATGGTAGTATTAAAATCAGTAATTGCAGAATTAACCGCTGAATTACTCACGCTGATAGTTTTGCTTAAAAAAGAACCGTAATTTAATTTACTGTTAGTCAATACAAAATTAGCGTCACTGCTTACAGTAATACGGTCAATGCCCGCACCGCCGTCAAATGTATCTGCGCCGATAGTGTCGTTAAAAATGTCGTTGTTGGTGTTGCCTGTATAAGTTGCCATAAAGTTACCATTGGGTTGGGTTTAAAAAATTAATTGTGGATTGTTAAGGAGTGGCAGTCGTACAATTTATAAAACTGATATAAATCTGAAATAGTATAATTTATAAATCAATAAATAATAAGCATAAAAAAAGCGCACAAAGCTGGCTTTGTACGCCTGTTAATTGATTTAAATTAAGTTATTATTACTATAAATTCTTTGGTACAGACCTGAAATGTTGTAGGGGCGAATTCATTCGCCTTTGCACCTAGGCGAATAAATTCGCCCCTACATACTAAATATTTTTAATAACCGAATATGAAAAACCTGTAAAACATATATTAAAAAATTAATTAAAAAACGATTTAATAATTTTATTACACTGTTTATTTCAAATTAATTTCAACCCGATTACGTCCTTTAGCTTTGGCTTCATAAAGGGCATTATCGGCGCGAATTAACGCAATATCGTAATTATCATCACTATTATCGGCTATGGTAATACCAATACTGACGGTGACACTAATTGATTGGTTTTCAAATTGCAAAGGCGAAGAGGCTACTTCGGTACATAAACGTTTAGCAAAAATTTCAGCATTTTTTTCGTTAGTTTTTGGCAAAAAAATAGCAAATTCTTCACCACCTAATCGCCCTGCTGTATCGGTTTTGCGTAACTGTTTATTAATCAGACTGGCAAAATGTTTAAGTAAGGCATCACCAACGGCATGTCCGTAGTTGTCGTTGACACGTTTGAAGTAGTCTAAATCTAGCATTAATACGGCAATATCATGATTTTCAAAGCGTTTCATCCGCGCAAATTCTTCTTCTAGCTTGACTAAAAAATAACGCCGATTAATCAGTCCTGTTAATACATCGGTACTTGCCATTTCCCAGAGCTGTTCTTGCATGCGTTTGCGTTCGGTAATATCTTGTTTTATCCCAACAAAATGGCAAACAACGCCTTGTTCATTTTTTACAGGGGCTATAGTGAGTTCTTCGTTATACAGTGTGCCGTCTTTGCGTTTGTTAATCATCTCGCCGCACCATGTTTCACCGCTCAGAATAGTTCCCCAAAGATGCTCATAAAAGGCTTCGTCTTGCTGACCCGAACGTACCAGTTCTCCCGGTTTATGCCCTAAGGCTTCTTCAATTTTATAACCCGTGAGTTGTTCAAACGCAGGATTTGCCCATTCAATTTTGGCATCAATATCGGTGATGATAACGCCATGACCGACCGCTTTAAGGGCTGAAATTAATAAATAATCACGGGCTTCTGCCATTTTACGGCGGCTAATATCTTGATGAATGCCCACAGCGCGTAATGGCTGACCTTCAGCATTCCATTCTAAAACCCGTCCTATATCATGTATCCATACCCAGCACGCATCCTTATCTTTGTCTTTATTTTTGTATAACATGCGGTGTTCACTGCGATAAATGGCTGTTTGACCTGATAAATGTTCATTTAAGGCTTCTTGAACGATTTGCTTATCATCTTTATGAATCAGTAATTCCCAACTACTGCGATTAGACGGAATCTCTTCTGGGTCATAACCCAACATTTGAGTACATAAGTCATCGAAAATCATTTTACCGCTGGGAATATGCCAATCCCATAAACCTAATTTAGCACTTGATAAAGCCAGTGCCATGCGTTGTTCAGAATCGCGCAAACGTTGTTCTAGTTTAGCTCTACTAATAGCGTAACGAATTGCGCGTACTAGGCGATCGCTATCAAATTCGCCTTTGATGAGATAGTCTTGCGCACCACTTTCTAAGGTTTGCAAAGCAAAGTCAGTATCATCATGCCCTGTTAGCACAATAATGGGCAACGCGCCTGCGGCTTGTCTGCCATTGCGGACGCTATCTAAACCTGTAGAATCGGGTAGTGATAAATCTAATAAAATCACATCGGGTGGATTTTCATAGAGTTGTTGCCGCGCTTGTTTGAGTGTAGTCACCCACGTTATCTCAAAATACAATTTATGCACAGCGCGTAAGCTAAGCTGTACTAAATGTGCATCGCTGGCTTCATCTTCTACTAATAAGACGTGACAGGTGCTAACAGTGTTCATCTTAGCCTTTTTTGGGCAAACGGACTAAGGTAAACCAATAAGTATCCAATTGGCGAATAGCATCGATAAATTGTTCAATATCAACAGGTTTGGTGATGTAACCTGCCGCGCCTAATTTGTAAGAGGCAAGCACATCACGTTCAACATCAGAGGTGGTTAACACCACAATGGGAATGGATGCCAGTTGGGGAATGGCTTTGATGGCGCGTAGGAATTCGTGTCCGTTCATGCGTGGCATATTAATATCGAGTAGGATTAAATCAGGGCGAGGGGCGTGTTGGTAGCTTTCGCCTTGCGCTTTCAAAAACGCTAAACCTTCAACACCATCGAGTACATGGTGCAGGTTACAGTAAACTTTACTTTCTTTCAGTGCGCAACGCACTAAGTTGGCATCGGCGGGTTCATCTTCAAGTAATAAAATATCGAAAGGCTGAGACATTTCAAAAATCATGGTGTTGTGTACGAGTGGGAAGTTCAAAGATGACAGTGGTACCTGTCGGAACAGTATTTTCTAACCAGATTTTTCCATGCCGACTTTCCACAATGCGTCGTGCAATCGCTAAGCCTATACCTGTTCCTAAATCATTACTGTGCGTTAGGCGTTCAAAAATGGCAAATACGCGCTCATGATACTGCGCTTCGATACCGATACCATTATCACTGATGCGGTAACGACAGAGAGAACCTTGTTGTTGACCGCTGATATGAATGCACAAACTGCCATCGACTTGGCTAGAACGGGCATGTTTGAGTGCGTTGTCTATCAATAAGGTAAATAAATCTAATAAACGGGGCTGATCTAGGTAAGCATCTGGCAAAGTTTCAACTTCTAAACTGGCATTAGTAGCAATGAAACGGTGCGCCCAGTGTTGTTTTACTTGATTTAACAAGGCGTTAACGTTTTCTAGGCGTATTTCTTTACGTTGCTCGGTTGCCGCTAAATAAAGTTGAATATCGCGGAGGCGATTAAACAAAAGAGTGGCATCGCGTTGTATATAATCAAGATTTTGTTGAATAGGCTGGGCTTGCTCGGCTGTTAAGTTTAACGTTGTCAGTTGTTTGGTTAAGCGTTGGCTGTAACTGCTTAAACGGCGGGTAGGTTCCATCAGATGATGCGCTGAAACTTCAGCAAAACGTTGCAAATCAGCGTTGGCTTGCTCTAATTGGCGTTCACGTTCTTGCAATTTTTTCATGGCAACGGCCATGTCAGCGCGGGTGGCTTGATCGCTTAACAGCAGTTTTTCAATTTCATCTTCTAAAAGGCGTGCTGAGGGTTCAACGATAAACTCATCATATTCCGCGCCCTGTGCCACAAAGGTCGTTTGAGTTGCCCAGCAATTGGTATCAAATAATTTTGAACAAATCCCCGAAAGTTTACCTGCTAATAAAGCACTGCCCCAGCAAACACCTAAGGAACGTTGGTACAAACCTTCCCAATTATTGTAGGCTCTAAACACGCACCGCTGTTGCTCTTTATCATAATTAAGTAGTTGCCAATCACCCCAACCTGCTATCGCGGCATTGAGATGTAATTGTTTAAAACCTTCTGCAAAATCAACATGATTTGTAAATAACAGCCAATCGGATTCCACACTTTTTCGACCCTCGGCTTGCAACGCCAAAGCAAAACGTTGTGGCCCTACCATAGCCGCCACCCCTGACATCACCCCTGCTAAAGTGGTATCGACCCACATCATGGCCACTGGCAAACCACGAAAATAACATTGTCCTTTTTCGACTTGCCATGACACTTCAATACCGTTCACTAAAATATTAGTGTTATACATCCCTTGTTGCAAAGCATCAGGAATTAAATGTGCATTAGTGGCGGAATGATTATGGTTTTTCATTTAATGTATAGCATTAGCTAAACTTTTGATTGAATTTTATAAATCATTATTAAGCCAGCTTTGTAAAATTAATTGTGCGGCAAGTTGGTCTTGCACTTCCCAAAGCTTAGCCGCTTTGAGATGCAACTCATCAAATAATAATTGTTTGGCTTCAAAAGTAGACAGGGTTTCGTCTTGGGCATAAACAGGCAAGTGATAACGCCCTTCAAGTTGCCGACAAAATTTGCGCATTCGCGCAGTAATGGGATTATCGCTACCGTCTAATTGTTTAGAAATACCGACCACTAAACCCGCAGGTTGCCATTGCTCAATTAAACGGCTAATACCTTGCCAATCGGGTTGTTGCTGATTAGAACGCAAGGTTTGCAAAGGACTTGCCGAGGCGGTGATGCGTTGACCGACCGCCACGCCAATTTTTTTATTCCCAAAATCAAAACCCAAATAAGTATCTTGAGACTGGCGCGCTAAAGGGTCTTTAGCCATGACCTGCAACCGAAGTTAATAAATTAATATCAATGCCGATTTGATTAGCCGCCGCTTTCCAGCGCAAATCGATAGGGGTATCAAATAAAACATGTTGACCAAACGGCGTGTGTAACCACGAGTTTGCCAAAATTTCTTGCTCTAATTGTCCGCCACCCCAGCCCGCATAACCCAAGGCCACAAAATACTGCTCTGGGCCTTTACCCACGGCAATGGCTTCAATAATATCGCGTGAAGTGGTCAGGGAAATACTATCCGATACTGGCATGGTAATCGCCCATTCACCGCCTGTGGGATGCAGAACAAAGCCCCGTTCTTGTTGCACAGGGCCACCTGCAAATACAGGCGTTTCAGCGGCAACTAATGAAGTCACTGGAATTGCCATTTGTTCAAAAATCTCGCCTAATTTCATTTCAGCTGAGCGATTAATCACAATCCCCAACGCGCCATCGGCATTGTGTTGACATAAATACGTTACCGTATGGGAAAAATTATGATCAGTTAAACTGGGCATAGCGATAATAAATTGATTATTTAAATAAGTGTTCATAATTATTGTTATTATTCTGTGGCATTACGCCATTATTAATAGTTATTCGATTGATAATCGAACCGTTGTTATTTAAATATGATTAATAATTGTTAATTAACAATTATTATTGCGTAGTCATCGATTCATCTGAAAACTTCCAAACGCGACTAATCGCTAATATTTTTAATTCTTTTAATAAATCTAAGGGTAAAGGTGCATAAGGTGCGCCCATGCGTACAATTTGTTTTGCCGCCTCATCTAAGGTGTTATTACCTGAGGATTTACTAATTATAATACTATAAATACTCCCATCGGCATTAATACCCACATCCATAGTTAATACCCCTGAAAAATCTTTTTTAGCCGCCACTTCGGGATAATTTAAATTACCAATATGTTCAACTTTACTTTCCCAATCTTTAATATATTGCGCGGCTAAGTATTTATGCGCACTGACTGACTCAACAAATTTAATATTAGTTTCATCAGCACTTTGTTTTTTAACGGCAATTTCACTGCCTAATTGCATAATCTGCTGTTGCAAGGTTTCAGCTGATAAATGCGGGTGTTCTTCTGTTTGCACTTGTTCAATCACAGTGGCTTTAGCAGGGGTATTGACCACCGCTTCTTTAGTTTTTGCCTGCACAATCGTTTTAGGGACGGGTGTGGCTTTGGCTTTACTTTCTTCAGGTGCGAGTTTTTTAATGGGTTTATCGGGATGATTACCGATACTGGGTAATTTTTGGCTTAGCGGTTGCGGTTCTTTACTGCTTTCACCCGCGCCAATTTGATCATCTTGCGCTAGAAAACGCGCTTTTTTAGGCGGTTTTTTAGCAGGGGTATTAATCAAAGTAATATGAATAGCTTTATTGATTCTTTCAGCTTGCGGTGTAGAAAAATTAATCCCCAATATCAGCACAATATGCACTAAGGCGGCAATAAATACCGCTATCCATAAAGAATCTTTATTATCTAATTGAATATCATGCGTCTCAGTCATAGTTAATACAGACATTAATGTAAAACTTGTTCAATATGATTCATTAATAAACCTGCGATATTTAAATTAAATTGTTTATCTAATTCTTGTATGCAGGTAGGACTGGTGACATTGATTTCAGTTAATTTATCGCCAATCACATCTAAACCAACAAAAACCAAGCCTTTTGCTTTTAAAGTCGGCGCAACTTGACTGACTATCCATTTATCCTGCTCGGTTAAAGGTCTACCCACGCCCGTGCCACCTGCGGCTAGGTTACCGCGCGTTTCACCTTTTTGGGGAATACGCGCTAAGGCATAAGGGACAGCTTCACCATTAATCACTAAAATACGTTTATCGCCGTCTTTAATAGCAGGTAGATATTCTTGCGCCATCACATAACGGCTTTGATACTCAGTCATCATTTCTAAAATCACGCTTAAATTAGCATCGCCTTCACGCAAATGAAATATCGATGTGCCGCCCATACCGTCTAAAGGTTTTAATATAATTTCACCTTGTTGTTTTAAAAACTGACGAATTCTTAAACTATCTCTTGTCACTAAAGTTTCAGCGCAACACTGGGCAAACCATGCCGTAAACAGTTTTTCATTAGCATCACGCAATGACTGCGGTTTATTAATAATATAAACGCCTTTTTCTTCGGCTCTTTCTAATAAATAAGTGGCGTAAATATATTCAGCATCAAAAGGTGGGTCTTTACGCATTAATATTACTTGTAATTCATCTAAGGCAATATCTTGCTCGGCAGTGAATTGATACCATTGCTCAGGATTACGCGCTACTTTTAAAGTACGCGTTCTGGCATAAGCGTGGCCATTGCGTAAATATAAATCACTCAATTCCATATAATGCAGTTCCCAGCCGCGTACTTGAGCCTCAAGTAACATGGCAAAACTGCTGTCTTTTTTAATGTTAATAGCCGCTATGGAATCCATAACGATACCGAGCTTTATTGTCATTATCTATCCAAATAATTGCGTGAAATGTAGAGCGACTTATAAATTTTTCTTTATTTTATAGCTTGTTATTTACCTTGAAAAGGTTTTTTGGTATAAAGGGCGGCTCACTTTTATACTTAAGCACTCAGTTAAAGAGATTAACATGACCAGAATTTGTCAAGTCACGGGTAAAGCACCCCGCGTTGGAAATAATGTATCCCACGCTAATAACAGAACTAAAAGACGTTTTTTGCCTAATTTACAACATCACCGTTTTTGGGTAGAAAGCGAAAACCGTTGGGTACGCTTACGCGTATCGGCTAATGCGATGCGTACTATTGACAAAAACGGCATCGATGCTGTTTTAGCCGATATGCGTAAAAACGGCATTAAACCTTAAGATTTAGGAGCTTATCATGCGCGATAAAATTAAATTGATCTCAACCGAAGGTACAGGTCATTTTTACACTACAACTAAAAACAAAAAAACTATGCCCGGTAAAATGGAAATCAAAAAATTTGATCCCGTTGTCCGCAAGCATGTCATGTACAAAGAAGCCAAAATTAAATAATTGTTTTTATTGGCAGTCGACTCGACTAGCTACGCTTGTGGCTAGTCCTATCTCCGCGTATCAATCCCTCATATCCCCCATGCACAGCGGCACACTTTATATTATTTCCGCGCCCTCAGGTGCTGGTAAAACCAGTCTGGTCAAACGTTTAATTGCTGAAATGACGCAATTGAGCGTCTCTATTTCACATACCACTCGCGCCCAACGTCCTGCTGAAGTTAATGGACAAGATTATTTCTTTGTTTCAATTAAGCAATTTCAACGCTTGCTTGGCGAACATGCTTTTTTAGAATACGCGCAAGTGTTTGATAATTTTTACGGCACAGCCAAACAAACCGTTATTGATACCCTTGATAAAGGTTTAGATGTTATTTTAGAAATTGATTGGCAAGGGGCAAGACAAGTCAAACAAGATTTTCCTGAGAGCCGTTCTATCTTTATTTTCCCCCCTTCAGTTGAAGTGTTGCGACAACGGCTAACAGGACGTGGGCAGGATGAGGCTAGCGTGATTAATCGCCGTTTAAGCGATGCGGTCAGTGAAATTACTCACTATGCTGAATTTGATTATTTAGTGGTTAATGATGATTTTGAACAAGCCTTGTCTGAATTAAAAAGTATTATTATTGCTAATCGTTTACTTAAATCCCGCCAGCAACAACAGTTACAGTTTTTATTAGATTCATTATTATCTCAATGAAGCATTAACTTTAATGCCTAAATGATTAGGTAGCGTTAAAGTATTTAAAACGTCTATTTGAATATTACCTAAAAAACTAAGTTTTTGTTCAATGGCTAATTTTAATTGTGAAGCTAAAGGTTTAAATTCGAGTTTTTGATTGAGTTCTGCTTTTCGTTCTAAAAAAAGTAATACTGAAATAGGCAAATTAGACTCAGTAAATAAAACCTGACTATAAGGCAATAATTCAGGGTCTTGATTACGATAACTGGCTAATAAAACTGTCAGTACATCTCTGATTTTTTTCACCACTTCATCAACCAAATAAGGACGCGCTGATTGAATAGTGATTAATTTTTGTTGCTCTGGGCTTAATGTTTCTTTTATAGTTTTAACAATTTCATTATCGGCACTGGCACTAAAACGTAATCGACTATTACTATCATTGGCTATTACATATTTGGCTTCAATAAATACTAAGCGATTAGCCGATAGCGCAATAAAATCTACGCCTTTTATACCTAATCCATTTACAGCATGATAACTTGCCAGTTCGTCATATTTACACACCCGCCAATTATCAGCAAATTCAAAAGTTAATGTGCCACTTCTTGTGTCTTCAATCAAAATAGTAGGCATAGTATTACTACCATTGACTATAAAAAGCCGCTTGTTCTTTATCGTATAATTGCAATTCTTCTTCTAAGGCTAGAATAGTTTTTAATTGTTTTAAACGCTGACCTTGTTCTATATAAACCTTATCATCTTGACGCACTAAGCTAAAAAAAGCCGATGAAACAGTACCTTGAGACTGAGCAATTAAATAATCAAAGTATTTCATTAAAAACAAATTATGGGTGGCAATAATAATTTGTACATTATGTTGACTCAGTTCTACTAAAAACGTGGCCAGTTGTTTCATTAAGCGTGGATTTAGATTTGTTTCAGGTTCATCCCAAAATAAAATACTATTTTCTTTTAAGGAATCATTAGCAATTAAATACGATAACATGCCTAATTTACGCCAACCTTCGGCTACCATAAAAATACCAATATCACCGCGTTCAGTTTGTAGATAAAACTGATTACCTTTAAGAATAATTTTACCGCAAGTGAGTAATTCTATTTTATCAAGTAATTGTTGATTGGGTTCTTTTAATAAAGGATTATCAATGGCTTTACATAAATCATAATAAGTTTCATCAAAAGACAGCGCGTATTTTTCATAAAGACTAATGAAATTAGGAAAAATTGATAATACTTCTTTGGCGGGAATAAATAGTGGTTTATTGCGTATAGGCGCGTGAGGCACAGAGCCATTAATACTAATGCTATCGCGTCCGTTTAAATCAAAACTCAGTTGTTGCGATTCAATGTTTTTGTGATTCACTAAAAAATCAACAGTTACTCTATAGTGTTCTGCCGTTAATAACGTGGCTCTATTTCTTAATTCAAAGAGTTCGGTAATACCAAATACGCGATGTAATTTGTTTTTTAATAAGCCTTTCCAGCCTTCTTTGCCACACTGCTCCCAAACACTTGCGGCACTATAAGCAACTTTTAGAATATGGCTTTTACCGCTAGAATTTTCACCAATAATAATATTAATACCTGAGGCAAAATTAAATTCTGCTTGTTGAAAGCTCGTAAAATTTTCTAGGCTTATTGTTTTTAACATCAGTGATTAACTCTGTTTTTATTACTTTGTGCGAGTGAATTTTTAATGCAGACGTTCTTTAGGAATGCAAGCCAGTTGCTGCATGATGCTATAACAATTACCGCGAATAGTACCGTTATTGGCTTCACAATAATCGCCTTCATGTTTGTCTTTGCAAGCAATTATCGCAAATTCGGGTGGTTTTTTAGGCGTAGTTGCAGGGTCTTCATTGTTTAATTTTACCATCGGCACATCAGTTGTCGTTTCTTCTAATGGCGGCTGAACGAGCAGTGGCACTTCGGTATTTTCTACTTTAACGTCAGTATGCTCGCCGACTTCTGTAGCGACTTCTTCAGGTGTGGTTTCTAAAGGAACGTCCTGTACTTGGTGCGTGATAATTTTTATTTCCTCATTATCAATAGGTGCAGGCGTTATAAGCTGAACAGCTGAAATAGCGTCATCTATGGTCGTGTCAGACATTATGCCATCACGCGCTACTTTGCGCGCGAGTACCGCACCCAACAAAAGGGTAACAGCAACCAACACCCAGATGATATGAGAAAACTTTTTCTCTACTGAGATGGGGCTGACCTTTTTACCACATTGATAACAATGCACTTTGTTAATATCTTGCCTGTAGGCGACAGTATTGAGTGTTCGACAATAAGGACAGCGAATAGACTGGGTGTTGGACACAGTACGCACGGGCAATTCTTCAGGTGTAGTGAACACATAACTGCTCTCGTGCAGCGGCATGGCATGATAGCTGACACTTTCAGAAGCGTTAAAGTGTGATTGACTGGTGTTGCTAAGTGCTACCTGTCTGACATCACGACTTAACAATAAATTTTGTAAGGCATGTACATCTTGGGGACGTTGTTCGTGGTCTAAAGCCAAAGCCGCCATAATAGCTCTGCTCAATTGAGGTGTTAAGGTCGGCACCAGTTGAATGGGCGATAATAGTTCATCTTTACGGTAGCGATTAATGGCATTCATCGGTGTTATGCCTGTGGTAATGGCGTATAAGGTCGCGCCATAAGCATAAATATCAGTCCACGGGCCTAATGCGCCTTCGGCATCTTCTAAATATTGTTCAAACGGGGCAAAACCTTCGGTAATAATCATTGAAGGTCTATCTACTTTTTGACTCACCGCAAACCGTGCCGCACCAAAATCCAATAAAATGGGTAACTCACCTTTGGTTAAATAAATATTGGCGGGTTTTATATCACGGTGTAAAAAACCTTTTTGATGTACTTCGCGCAAGCCATCCAAAATAGGCAACATAATGTTAAACGCACTTTGCTCAGAGACTTTGCCACCTTTATTGTGAACATATTCTTCTAGCGATACGCCTTCGTAATAGTCCATGACCAAATAAGCGGTATTGTTTTGCTGAAAGAATTCTCTGGCGCGTACCACGTTAGGATGGCTAAATTGGGCTAAAGTACGCGCTTCTTTTAAGAACTGATGCAAGCCGAAGATAAACTGATCTTTCTCTTTGGGATTGTGTAGCATCACTGTAATGCCATTAGGACTGCGGGTTGCCAAGTTACGCGGTAGATATTCTTTAATGGCAACTGTAGTATGTAATACTGAATCCCATGCTAGATAGGTAATGCCAAAGCCACCCGGTTTACCCAATATCCGCCCGACTAAAAACTTATTGTTAAGCGCAGTTTCATAAGGTAGCACAATAGGATTGCGTTCTTGGTCAGCACGATAACCACATTTTGGACACACCACGGCGATACCTTTGAGCTGCATACAGCCCATACAACGCTGTGTTTCCATTAGGGTCTCCTCAATCTGCTACGGTCGTTTAAAAACGGTTTGCTATTTTCTTTCAAATTAGTAACGGATGCTAAAATTATTTTGCCTCCTTACTTTATAGTTACGAATTCCATAGAAAAGTATACCTTGACTATGTTCATCTAAACGCTTCAACGCAAACTGCCATTTAAGTAAAACTCAAATAGTCTGACATTCGCTCTGCGTTCGTTAAGCATTGCTAACTCTCAATGCTTCATTCAAAATACTTCTACTCGCATTAAAATCGCGCTCTATTTCTAAACCGCATCCTTTACATTTAAATATTCTATCGGATAATAATAAATTATTGTTTTTCCAATGACACTTAGAGCAAGTTTTAGAACTCGCAAACCACCTATCTACTTTAATAATTTCTTTACCATACCAAGCCGCTTTATAACCTAATACATTATAAAACTCAGCAAAAGAAGCATCAGAAATAGATTTAGCAAGTTTATGATTTTTTACCATACCAGCGACATTCAAATCTTCAATTGCAATCCTATCGTATTCATTAATCAACTTAATCGTTTCTTTATGAATAAAATCTTTACGTTTATTCGCAATATTCAAATGAATGCGAGCGACTTTTAACTTCGCTTTTTGTCTTCTTTTTGAACCTTTCAATTTACGCGAAAGGTGTCTTTGTGCCTTAGCGAGTTTCGTTTGGCTCTCACGAAAATACTGAGGATTTTCTATTTCATTACCATCACTTAAGGTTAAAAATGTTCTAATTCCAATATCTATTCCAACGATTTTTTCTGTTTTTTCTTTTGGGATTATTTCGCACTCAACTAAAATGGAAGCAAAAAACTGATTACATTTATTTTTAGAAATGGTCACTGATATGAATTTAACATTAAGAGGAATTTCTCTATCAACGACTATTTTGACTTTACCTATTTTTTCTAATCGAATGCTGTTATCTTTTAAGCTAAACTTTTGATTATGTAATCTGAAACTTTGATTATCATTTCTTTTTTTAAACGAAGGTCTACCAATTTTTTTCTTTCTCGTTTTAGAAAAATAATTCTTTTTAAAGCTTTTAAAATCGATTTCTTTTTGTTGCAGAGCCGCCGCACTTATTTCTTGTAACCATTCAAATTTTTTTCTAAGCTCTGTTGATGTTAAAGGTTGCTCTTGCTCAGTTAAATTTTTATCATATTTATTAAATATTTCGACATTGTGATTCCAAACTACACGCACACAACCAAAGGTTTTATTTAATAAAACTTCTTGTTGTTGTATCGGATAAATTCGATATTTAAACGCTTTAAGTGTTGTCATTATTCATGTATATAATAGAATAAATAAGGTATTATATTATGTGCTACTATTAATTTAATAATTTTTGTATTTTCTAACGGCATACTTTTCTATAGATTACTATATTTTTCTATACTTTATATAAAAGAATAACATACCATGACAAAGCGACACCAACCGCGTGGATCACGTTACGCACCAAAGAATGAAACAAAAAAAACCTCACATTGGTTTAGAAAACTATTTTTACTGAGCTTACTGCTCTTAAGCATTGTTGCGGCAAGTAGTTTTAGCTATATCACTTATTTAGATAAAAGTGTTCGCCTTCAATTTGAAGGTAAACGCTGGGCAATTCCCGCTCGCGTTTATGCCAGTTCTGTTGATTTATATGCTGGCTATAAGCTTAATGCCCCGCAATTTGAACAACTTCTTAGTATGTTGCATTATCGTTATGATGATAATTTGGCAGGTGAAGGTACTTATTACAAAACAGGGGCGCAAATCAGTGTTAAAACGCGTGATTTTGTGTTTCCCGATGCCCATCAAACCAGTAACGAAATCCGTCTCACCTTCAACGATACCAGTATTGCCAGTATTACCGATTTAGCACAAGGGCAAGAATTACCATTAACACGCTTAGACCCTGTGCAGATTGGCAGTTTTTATCCTAGCATTCAAGAAGATCGCATTCTGATTAAACTCAGCGAAGCCTCTGATAATTTAGTTAAAGGCTTATTAGCCGCAGAAGACCGCACCTTTTATAGCCATTTTGGTATTTCTCCAAAAGGCGTAGCGCGTGCCTTATTGGCTAATTTTCATGCAGGTAAGATGATACAAGGTGGCAGTACCATTACCCAGCAATTAGTTAAGAATTTTTACCTCAGCTCAGAGCGTAGCTTAGCGCGTAAGGTTAAAGAAGCCATTATGGCATTATTACTCGAAGCGCATTACAGCAAACAAGAAATTCTTGAAGCCTACCTCAATGAGATTTATTTGGGACAAGATGGTTCGAGTTCAGTCCATGGTTTTGGGCTTGCCAGTGAATTTTATTTTGGCAGGTCAGTTAAAGATTTGTCTTTAGATCAAGTTGCCTTATTAGTTGCCTTAGTGCGTGGCCCTTCTGAATATGATCCACGGCGTTATCCTAATCGCGCCCTGCAACGGCGTAATTTAGTATTGACTGAAATGCTCGCGCAAAACGTGATTAATAAAGAACAAACGGATACCGCACAAGCCGCGCCTTTAGGTGTCATCCCTAGTACCCATCGTTCTATCAACCGTTATCCCGCTTTTTTAGACGCGGTCAAACGGCAATTACGCCAAGATTATCGTGAAGATGATTTAACCTCAGAAGGTTTACGCATTTTTACCACGTTTGACACGCAATTACAGGAAATTTTAGAAAAAACCGTTGCCACCCAATTAAGTAAATTAGAAAAACACACCCGCGCTAAAAAACTTGAAAGCGCGGTGATTGTCACCCACCGCGATAATGGTGAAATTGCCGCCTTAGTGGGTGGACGTGAAAATCTTGCTGGTGGTTTTAATCGCGCCTTAGATGCCTTGCGTCCTATAGGCTCATTAGTCAAACCCGCCATTTATTTGACTGCTTTGCAAAACCCCGAAAAATACACCATTACCAGTAAAGTTGACGATAGTTTTATCAATGTCAAAAGCAAAGACGGCGGTGAAGACTGGATACCCAAAAACTACGATCACAAAGAACACGGGCGTATTCCTCTGCACACCGCTTTGGCTAAATCCTATAACTTAGCCACCGTGCATGTAGGCATGGATGTGGGCATTACCAATGTTGCCAATACCTTAAAAAACATGGGTGTGACCCGCGCTATTGAATTATTCCCTTCGTTATTATTAGGCGCATCGGCACTCGCGCCTATGGATGTCACCGCTATGTATCAAACCCTTGCAGGTGATGGCTTTGCCACGCCCATTAAGGGCATTCGTGCGGTATTGTCTGCCGATGGTAAAGCCTTGCAAAGCTATCCTTTCAATGTCAAACAAGCCGTAGACCCTGCGGCTACTTATATCGTCAATACCATTTTGCAAGAAGTGATGCACAAAGGTACGGGCGCGGATGCCTATAAAACCTTTCCCAAAGATTATGGTTTAGTCGGTAAAACAGGTACAACTAATGATGCCAAAGACAGTTGGTTTGCAGGTTATACAGGTGATTATTTAGCGGTGGTCTGGGTTGGACGCGATGATAATAAACCCATCGGTTTAACAGGCGCGGCTGGCGCGTTGCCTGTGTGGACGAGTTTAATGCAACAAATTTCACAACAACCCGTACTACTCAATCCACCCGACAATATCAAAATGCTGCTGGTCAATCCTTATAGCGGTCAATTGATGCGTGAGGGTTGTGGCGGTGGTGAGCAGTATCCTTATATTGAAGGTTCTCAGCCCAGTAGCTACGCCTCATGCGGCAATAAACAAGAATCTGAAGAAGAAAAAGCCACGCCTTCATGGTTTGATGATACAGAACCTCAAAACGCGCCTGTTATTGAATCTGCACCGAGCGAATAATCATTCTTTTATTGTAATTATTGAGCTTAACTTGTGTCTGAATCAGGATTTTCAGGATAAATCCTGTGAATCTTATAATCCTGTAAATCCTGATTCAAATAACAGACTCATTACAATAAGCTAAATAATTACCTATTTTTAACATTTAAAAACACCATGTCTATTTTAAAAAACCCACGTTATTTTTATGTATTATTATTATGGCTGAGTATCACTTTTTCCAGCCACGCTCAACCGCAACCTGTAGAACAATTACGCACTTTTTTAAAAGCGTCCACTTCTATGACTGCTGATTTTAAACAAGTATTAATTAATGAAGCAGGCGATGCTTTGCAAACCAGTTTTGGTTTATTTTATTTACAACGTCCCGGAAAATTCCGTTGGGATTATACCAAGCCTTTTCAACAACAAATTATTTCATCGGGTGGCAAAGTCTGGTTTTATGATACTGATTTAGAACAAGTCACCGTAAAAAAACTCGATGAATCAATAGGTTCTACCCCTGCCTTATTATTAAGTGGATCAGTATCATTAGAAGATAATTACACTATTGAAAGCCAAGGTAATGAAGGTGATATGCAGTGGATTAAATTATTACCTAAAAATAAAGATAGCACTTTTAAATATATTCTTATTGGATTAGAAAAAGGAACACTGAGCGGCATGGAATTAAATGATAATTTTGGGCAATTAACGCGGGTTTATTTTTCTAATGTAAAACTAAATCCCGCTATTAAGTCCAGTATTTTTGAATTTAAAACACCTAAAGGTGCAGATGTTTTTTCTGAATAATGTAGGTAAAGCGACTTTAAGTTAAAACTATAAATGATATTACGATTTTGTGCTTTGTTGAACATAAGTTCAAAAGAGTAAGTCTACAGTTTATTGGAATGTATTTACTATTAATTGCTATTGACTTGAAATACTAATTTGAATAATTTACCGAGTTATCAATGGTCTGATTTACCAAAAGTGTTGTGCATCGCGTTACTGTACGCGGTGGCGGTGGCGTTTACCTTGCTGTTTTTGACTACATTTGGTCATATTTCTATTATTTGGCTACCCAGTGGCTTTGGTTTGGCCATGTTATTGATGCACGGCTATAAAATTGTACCTAGCTTAATAATGGGTGCATTGTTAGGCTATTTTTGTATCGATCATGTTTTTAGACTATGGTGGTCATTAGGGAATACCTTAGAACCCTTGGTAGTCATGGGCTTGCTCAAGTTTGTTACAGGGAAACAAGTATATTTCAATACTGCTTTGACAAAACCTTGTGATTATTTACTCTTAGCATTCGCAGGCGCAATCGCCGCGAGTGTCGCCGCCTGTCTTGGTGTGGGCTTTTTGTGGCAAACACATACACTGACAACGCCACAGTTAGCCAGTAATTGGCTACATTGGTGGATGGGCGATTTTTTGGGTATTGTGGTCATCGCGCCCTTATTAATTGTGTGGCGCGAACCACCCTATAAATGGTACTCGCCTAAACGCTTACTTGAAGCTTGCTTGTGTTTTGGCTTAACGCTGTTATTTGGTCAAGTTATTTTCTTTGAATGGCTCACCCACGACATCAGCCATAGCGCGTATTTATATACTACCTTTTTGTTTATCACTTGGAGCGCGTTACGCTTTGGCAGACACGGGGTATTAGTCGTTGTTGGCATGACTGCCATTCAGGCTTTACTGGGTGCATTACAAGGCACAGGCTTATTTGCTTACGATATAGAACAAACAGGTCTAGTCAATTTCTGGTTTTATATCATGGTGTTGACGGTAGTGGGATTATCACTGGCATTGAGCATTAACACCTTAAAGTTGACAGAAAGTTCTTTGCGCGAACAAAAGAATTTTTTAAATACCGTTCTTGAAAATGAACCCGAATGCGTTAAGGTCTTAAATCTGGAAGGTAAGCTCATACAAATAAATCGTGCAGGTTTAGCCATGTTGGAGGTGAGTAGTTTTGCAGAATTGCAAAACATGAATTTAATAGAATTCATTGTGCCAGATGACCGTGAGGCTTTTATTGATTTGTTTAGTCGTGGTTGCCTTGGTGAAACCGATAAACTCGAGTTTCGGGTAAAGGGTTTGAAAGGCACAACACGCTGGTTAGAAACCCATTCCACTCCCTTGCGCGATGAGGAGGATAATATTTCAGCGGTACTGAGCGTTACTCGTGATATTAGTCAACGCAAACAAGCCGAACTGACCATGCAACGTACTCAAGTAAAGCTAGCACGGGCTAATGAAGAATTACAACTCGCCGCGCTGGTGTATCAATACAGCAGTGAAGGCATGATAGTCACCGATGACGATAATGCCATTATCACCGTCAATCCCGCCTTTACGGCAATGACAGGCTACACCTTAGCTGAAATTGTAGGTAAAAATCCCAATGTTCTCAGTTCTGGTCGGCAAGATATTGAGTTTTATCAGCATCTGTGGCATTCACTGAATGCGACAGGGCATTGGCGCGGTGAAATTTGGAATCGGCGCAAAAATGGCGAGGAATACGCAGGATTGCTGACTATCAATACTATTTTTAACTCAGACGGTTCAGTGCATCGACGGGTGGCGTTATTTTCCGATATTACTGAAAAGAAAAAATCCGATGAATTAATCTGGCAACAAGCCAATTTTGATGTACTGACAGGCTTGCCGAATCGCCGCCAATTTCATGAACGCTTAGCCCAAGAAATTAATAAAGCGCAACATTTTCAGCAAACACTGGGCTTAATGTTTCTCGACCTCGATCATTTCAAAGAAATCAACGATACCCTAGGTCATGATAAGGGTGATAACTTGCTACAAGAAGCGGCTAGACGTTTACAGCAGTGTGTGCGCACTACTGACATTATCGCCCGTTTAGGCGGTGACGAATTTGTGATTATCTTTACTGAACTCGATAATATTGAGTCACTCAATGACATCGCGCAAAAGATATTAAATTCTTTAACTGAACCGTTTTGCTTAGAAAAACAAAAGGCTTATATCTCAGTGAGTATAGGTATCGCGCTTTATCCCAATGACGCGTTGCAAGCCAGTGATTTAATTAAAAACGCCGATCAAGCCATGTATGCCTCTAAAAATCGAGGGCGCAATCGGCATAGTTATTTTGAACCTGTGATGCAAGAAATTACCCAACACCGTATGCAGATGATTAATGATTTGCGTCCTGCTTTAATTCAAAATCAATTTCGAGTTTTTTATCAACCCATAGTCTCTTTAAGCACAGGCACAATTCACAAAGCCGAAGCCTTAATTCGCTGGCAACATCCTAAACAAGGTTTAATTTACCCTAATACCTTTATTCCCTTAGCCGAAGAAACAGGCATGATTATTAATATTGGCGACTGGGTCTTTCGTGAAGCCGCCAAGCAAGTGGCACAATGGCGTATAACTTTGCATCCACACTTTCAAATTAGTATTAATAAATCGCCCATACAATTTCGTAATGCTTTACATGCTGAGTGGTTTGCTCATCTGCAAGAATTAGGTTTGCTTGGTCAAAGTATTATTATTGAAATAACTGAAGGTATTTTACTCGATGCCCAAGCTGATATTATTAATCAATTAATCGCCTTTCGTTCTGAGGGCATTGAAGTATCACTGGATGATTTTGGTACGGGCTATTCTTCTTTAGCGTATTTAAAGAAATTTAGTATTGATTATTTAAAAATAGACCAGTCTTTTGTGCGTAATTTAGCTACTGATATTAATGATTTAGTTTTATGTGAAGCCATTATTGTCATGGCACATAAACTAGGTATTAAAGTCATTGCCGAAGGCATAGAAAACCAAGCACAATTGGATTTATTGATGAATGCAGGTTGTGATTATGGACAGGGTTATTTATTTTCAAAACCAATTCCTGCGCAAGAATTTGAACAGTTTGTTTTGAATTATCAAGCAGATAAAATATCAGTAGTGGTGTAATCATTAAAAACTTGTTTTTAAGTTTTTTGGAGTTTCAAACCTAGGTTTGAAACTCCAAAAAGACTAAATCAAAAACACGCACTAAATTTTAGTGTAGATTCGATAAACTAATACCACCTTGTTCTAATAAAGTATTAACTTGATTAGATTTACGCGCAATTAACTGATCTAAAGTATCATACCAATAACCCGCCGCCGCTAAAGTAGCAGGGTCGGTGATAGGTTTATCTAAAGTTTGCAAACGCACTGTTGCACTGGCAAAGGCATCATTAGAACGTTGCTCTGGGTCGTTGACCACCGCAACTGCCCAGCGATAGTCTTGATTAGGCTTTAACTGCACACCAAAATCAGCAAGCCGAATCGCTTGAATACCCGCCGTTTTCACAACGCCTAAATTCTTTTCTAACACAGGTTCGCTTTGATTATCGATAGTCAACGAAATTTCAATTTCATGATTAGACACATCCGATAAATACCAATACAGCGTTGGTGCAGGATTGCTGGTATAGCTGATTTGACTGGGGGCTAAGACTTGCACCGTCACCGCGCCACTCCCCAAACCGCGTGTTCCCCCGCCGATGCGTGTTGCAGGCGCACCCAATTGTGGGGGTTTAAAAGCAATCATCGGATCGTCGGCGAGTGCTGAAAAAGATGCTAAAGACGCGCTAAGTAGAGCGATTTGTAGATAATAGGGTTTCATGTTTATCTCCTTGCGAGGATGAGGTGAGACGATTAAGAACCTGATAGATATTGAGTATATTATGCTTACCTTTTAATTGATATGCACCGACTTTTTCGGTTCGATAATAATCGCGTATATACTGCCAAGTGGATTCACCAATCAAAATCCGACAAGGATTTTGCTGATCAGGCACAGAAAAATTTTTATCATAACTTTCTAAGCGTGACGCGATATTGACCGTATCACCGATAACTGTATATTCCATGCGTTGTTGCCCGCCTAGCGTACCTGCCACCAATGAACCCGTATAAATACCCACACGCATCTCAATCACAGGTAAGTCTTGTGCTTGCCACACTTGATTGAGTTCGCGCAAACGTTCGCCCATGCGTAAAGCACTTTCCACCGCGCTAATAGCATCATTGGCAATACCTGCTTCATCACGACGTTTAACAGGCGCGCCAAATACGGTCATAATGGCATCGCCTATATACTTGTTTATCATGCCATTTTCTTCAATTAGAATCGCGCTCATGGCATCCATATAATCATTTAACCAATTCATCAGCGTGAGTGGCTGCATAGTTTCAGCAACCGAAGTGAAATTGACTAAATCAGTGAATAATACCGTAGCGGTTAATTGGTCAGGTTTTACGCCGCCATGACTAAAAAATTCATCGCGTTGAGCCCAAAGTGTTGATACCACTTGTTTAGAAACATGGCGTTCAAATAGTTGCAATAACTGCCTACGCTCCATGCGTTCTTGAGTCGAAGACCACATCACGCTAATAATAAAACTACCCAACCATGCCAACGAAGACGGTAATAACGGCAACCACCAGCCTTGTATAAAACAACGCTGAGCAATAAAGAACAGTAATACCAAGCCACCACTGCTAATTAAAGACAGCCGTAACATACCGCCATGCCATAAACTTGCCAAGCCCCCTAATAAACACCATAGCAAGATATAACTGTATTCAATTGATTTTGACCAATAACGTATTAAAGAATAATCGTGTTGGGCAGTTTGTAATAATTGATCGATGATATGACCATGTAATTCAACTCCATAATGCTGTACACCATTAGGGAATAATTTATAGTCACTCAAACTCGGAGCCATTGCACCTAATAAAACAATTTTATCTTTAATGGCTTGCGGGGGGATTTTATCAGTGAGTAATTCAGTAATAGTAAAACTAGGGAAGTATCTATCTAAATGCGGATAAGTTAATAAAAACTGATAACCTGCCGCATCAATAGTGGCATAACCGCCGCTATTAGTTTCTAAGGGTAAAAAAGTAGTCTTGTTTAAACGCAGATATTGATTATCATTTTGAGCAGTAATATGTTCTGCCGCTAAATACTTTAGCGCGATTAATAATGGAAACGAATAATGGGTACTACCGTTATCATCTAAAAATAACAAGCCACGCCGTGAAACCCCGTCGGGATCATTGACTAAATCATTAAATCCCATTTGCGCACTATCTTTTAAAATAGCAGGCGGTGCGATGCTACCTTGCTGATTATCACCAATAAAAAATATCCAAAATAAATTATCGTGGCCGCTTAATACTTTATTGAGAGCATCACTCCCCGGTGGCACGGGTATATCACGGTATTTATCTATACCAATAACACGCGCATTTAAAGCTAATAGTTTTTCCAATATCTGCGCTAAGCGTTCATCGGATAAAGGATAACCATAATGGTCAATATCGGTTTCCGTTTCACGAATTAATACCACAGGTGTGCTTTGATAACTGCTAGGTCGCAATGATAATAAGCTGTCATAAAGCCGCAATTCCATTGCTTGCAAACCACCTAAAAAACGTATTGATGTAAGCAATGCGAACACCAACAAGGCGATAAACAACGCGATAGCAAGCGGACTTTTTAGGTGTTTATACTTCACAACCAATTACCGATTAATAAAAAAGGCGACCAATAACTGGCATGGCGATAACGCGCATCTTTGAGTAAAGTCACCTGCGCCCCGCGTAACGCCTGTGCTTTAGAGTCATGCTGTTTGAGATGACTATAAAATTGTTCGATTAAATCCGATGATGCCTCGTCGTTAATAAACCACAAAGACGCTAAAGCACTACGCGCCCCTGCTTTTACCGCCACACCTGCCATGCCTAAAGCGGCTCTATCGTCACCTGTAGCCGTTTGGCAAGCACTTAAGGTTAATAGTTCTACTGGTTGGTCGCGGTATTTACTGGCACTGAGATAGTGTTCTAGCGCGTCCATGGTCAACCGCCCATCGTAGGTGAGCAAAAAGGTTTCTTTAGGATTACGACTAAATTGTCCATGAGAGGCAATATGCACAATGCGATAGGGATTTGTCGCCAAGGCTTCACCTAAAGCATCACCTTGAAAGGCTTGATTTTCTAAAATATGACTGTCGGTAAATTGGCTTTGAATCGCGTCTAGTTCTTGCTGCACATAAGGCAGAGCAACAAAACCTTGTACTGATTGCGTCAAACCGTTAAGTAATACATCAATATGCCCTGTAGGTAGGGCTTGGGGATTGGTCAATGCTAGACTGGGCGTAGTCGCTAAGGCAAACTGCTCAATTAAATACTGCTTACCATCATGTAAGGCGGCAAAAGGAATCGTTCGTAACGCACCATCGGGGACAATCACTAAGGTTTCCACTTGCTTGGCGCGTAGACTGCTTAATAAGGGTTCAATTAACCAACGATGTAATTGCTGAGCAGGTCTTAAGTATTGAAAAGTGGTGCGTTTTTCAAGTTTATAACGAAAATCACGAATGTTCGCGTTTAGCTCTTTACTGCTCACAGGCACGGTGACTTGTTGCAAACCTTGCTCAAAGCTGACCAACATTTCTAAGCGGTCAGGCAATAAAATCGGATATAACACCGCCGTTTTAGGGGCAACTTGTTCTAAACCTTGTGATTTTTCTTTGAAATTAGCAACGCAACGGTCTTGAAAATAATCTTGTAATTCAGCGGTTTTTAATTTTTCAACGGTAGCACGCGCTTCTTGTAACAAAGCTTGTTTGTCTTCCGTATTACTGGTAACAGCGGCTTTTTTGAGTAATAAATCCGCAAGTCCTAAAAATAAAGGGCTGATTTGTTCACGAAACGATTGTGAACTGGCTAAGTCTTGACGCACTTGTTGCAAGTCAAATACGGCTCTGCGATACGCCGCCAAACCAGCGGCTTGCTGTTGTTGGGCAACATGTAAACGCGCCGCTTGCCATTCCCATAAATATAAACTTTCCAGCGCATTAGCGCGTTGCGCGGCATCGGCGGCTTGGGCGGTCAGTTGCTGGGCTTGTTGCCAGTGTTGTTGCAACTCGTGCCAATAAGCTTGATAACCCAAAGCATAAGATAAGAGACGTGCATCATTTAAAGTTTCACTAGCGTGTTGCGCTTCTTGGAGTAATTCCATTGCTAGCTTGCCATCGTTAAATAAATTAGCCGTTTGGGCAATTCTTGCTAAATGAATCAAGGCAAATACAGAACGATTAGACACAGGCAAGCTATGCACTTTTTGTACAGCTTGCTCCCATAAAACTTGGGTGGCGGTTTTATTTTGAGTTTCAGCGGTAATTTGGGTGCGTAACACGGCAATGTTTGCCGCTAGTAAAGCATTATGGGCTTGCTCGGCTAAGTTTTGCGCGGTTTGATAATGCGCTAAAGCCGCATCGGGTTTAGCGTTTAATTTATTGAGCAATGCTAAACCCGACTCAATTTGCGCGAGTTCTGCGTGGGCGGTTTGCTTATTTAATTGTGCCTGCACGGCTAACAGGGTTTGACAGGCTTTATCTAATTGCAAAGAAGCAATACGCGCTAAACCTAATTCAATGCTGGCTAGTTGCTGAGCGTGGGCTTGCCCTAGTTTTGTCGCTAAATTCAAAGTGGTTTCAGCCGATTGCAAAGCCGCTTTAGCATTACCCAATTCGCGGTAAGCACGACTTTGGCGTAGTGATAATTCAAAACGTTCTAGGTCATTGTTGGGCTGGACTTGTTGCCATGCTAGCAAAGCCGCTGGAATATCACCTCTATCGAATAAACCATCCCCTGTCATTGAAGTAAGCGCAGGTGACACAGGTGCAAACGCGCAAGCAGACAGCGTTATCACCAGCAAACCAAGCAGGAAAACGTTAAGACGTTGTGCTAAATCAGCAAGGATTGCAGTGACAAACGGCATGATTTCTCCATGAGAAAAAGGAGGACTATTACTAAATCCCCCTTTTAAAGGGGCTAGTAAAGGATTTAACCTAAGGTTTCCAAACGAATCCGATTGACTGAACCGATAATGGTATTTAAAGCTTCAATATCGGCAATGGCGGCATTCATTTCTCTTTCTAAAGTTAATTGGGTTAAGAAAATAATCGGTACGTTGGTTTCACCTTGCAAGGGTTCTTTTTGGATAATAGCTTCAATACTGATGTTGTGATTAGCCAAAATGCGGGTCACGTCAGCGAGTACACCTGATTTATCTTCGGCATTCAAGCGCAAATAATAAGCGGTTTGAATCTGCTCAGCGGCAAGCACTGGAATATCCACAATCGATTCAGGTTGGAAAGCTAAATGCGGCACACGATGTTCAGGGTCTGAGGTTAACACGCGCACTACATCGACAATATCAGCAACGACCGCCGAAGCCGTTGGTTCAGCACCCGCACCCGCGCCATAATACAAAGTCGCGCCAACTGCATCACCTTTTACCAAGACCGCATTCATTACGCCATCGACATTGGCAATTAAACGGCGATAAGGAATTAAAGTCGGATGAACGCGCAACTCAATACCTGTAGGCATTTTCCGCGCAATCCCTAAATGTTTAATGCGATAACCTAATTCTTCAGCGTATTGAATATCAGCACGGGTAATTTTAGTAATGCCTTCAGTGTAGACTTTTTCAAACTGCAACGGAATACCAAACGCCAAGGCGGCAAGAATGGTTAATTTATGACCTGCATCAATGCCTTCCACATCAAAAGTCGGGTCAGCTTCGGCATAACCTAAAGCTTGAGCTTGAGCGAGTACATCGGCAAAATCCGCGCCTTTATCGCGCATTTCAGTCAGAATAAAATTGCCAGTGCCGTTAATAATCCCCGCCAGCCATTGAATTTGATTACCGCTTAAGCCTTCACGAATGGCTTTAATGATAGGAATGCCACCCGCCACTGCCGCTTCAAAAGCAATCATCACGCCTTTTTCACTGGCTTTAGCAAAAATCTCATTGCCATGCAGAGCAATCAAGGCTTTATTGGCAGTAACAACGTGTTTGCCGTTAGCAATGGCTTGTAAAACCAAGTCTTTGGCAAGCCCTGTGCCGCCGATGAGTTCTAAAACAATATCAATGTCTGGGTCGTTAATCACATCTAAAGGCTCAGTGCTTAAAGCAATGCCTGAGGTGTCACAAAAGCGCGCTTTGCTTAAATCCTTAGCGCAAGCACGAGTAATAATAATTTCACGACCTGCCCGCCGCGCAATTTCAGCGGCATTGCGCTTTAACACATTGACACTGCCACCACCGACAGTCCCTAATCCTAACACACCTACTTTTACGGGTTTCAAAGTCAACTCCTAAGTTTGGCTAAAAGCGGTCATTATATTTCATAAGCCGTTAGGAACAAGCACAACGCTAAAGCATTCATTGCGCCTTGGCTAATTTTTTCAAAGCACTTTTAGCAATTGCCGCCACAAATTCCTCCTTATTGTCATAGTCTTGGTCTTGCACAAACTCAACAATTGATTTAACAATCTTTTTAGTGCCAGCAATTTCTTGATGTGAACGCCCACAACCTTCGCAATGTGTACCTTCATAAGTACATTGGTCAACACAAGGATTAAATTTCATTATTATGTCCTCTTTAAATTTAAAAAAATAATTGGGTGACTAATCAATATTAAACCTTTCGGAGTTCAAACCTAGGTTTGAATTTCAACTAAAAGCTACTTTTGCACTACTAATAATTGTAGAGACGTTGCACCGCAACGTCTTTGCGTAGGTTTTATTCTAAAGCCGCTAATACTTTTTGATATTCTGCTATTTTAGGACGATATAAAAATAAACCCAACGCCGCTAGAATTTCAAAAATATACAAAGTATTAAAACCATCGCCTAAAATAAACATAATAAAACCAAACACTGCAATACTTTCAATTAATGATAAAGAAACTATTAGCGTAATTAAATAGCGTTGTTTAGCCACAAGTAACGCATCTTTATTATCAAAAGGCATGGTTTCATTTAAGCGTAATTGAATATGGCGCACTAAATTAGTCATCGGAAAAGTAATAATGGCGACAATATACAAGCCTGTGCGCACCCATACTCTTTCAGCTTCAACAATCGGTTGTTGCAAGGCTTCATTAAAATAATGACACAAACCTAAATACACTATAATAGTTAGCGCAATCGCCCCTAAATAGATTTGAGCCAATAATAATGGATTATTCTGAGTCTGTTGCATAATCGTTTAACCCTGTGCTTGACTGGCTTTATAAGTACGCATTAATACCATAAAAGCAAAAAAATCATAAAGACTGTGAATAATAATGGGGATTAATAAATCGCGCTCACCACTAATATCTAATGATATTCCTAAATAAATGCCCACCAAAGTCGCAAGCAAAGCATATAAAGGTGTAATTGAATGCACTAAACCAAAGAGTAAATTACTGACCAATAATGCTACATTTACTGACCAAAACGATTCTAACCACGGTTGAATCGCGCCACGAAATAATACTTCTTCAGAAAACCCCGTAATAGTTGATAATAATAATAAATCACTCCAATGCCGTTTGTATAAATACGGACAAAGCGTTTCTATTAAAAACTGTCTAATCGTTTGCATAGATTTTATTTGCCAATGATGCAAACCAATAAATAAAAAGCCTAAAGGAATAGTGGCAATAACACCTATAGCTAAAGCTTTTTCTGAAAAATATAAATGTGTAAAAGGATTAATGTCAGTTAAATAGCCGATTAATAAGGCAACTAGTAATAAAGCGGCTTCAAAATAACAAGCGGAAACAAAAAAATGATTTTCATTGAACAGCGTTTTCGACATTCATGCGCACCCAATGTGTAAAGAAAGGTTTTATAAGTAAAATAGCGTTATAATTATCATTTTACTAATTAGTTATAGTTGAATTTATGCAGTGTTTTATTTATAAGAGCTTAAAAAAAGAGTATCTTTATTTATATGTGACTAAACAAGATGACTTTTCTCAGCTACCACAGGCTTTATTAGATAGTTTTGGCGTGATGGCTTTTGTGATGAGTTTACAGTTAAGCCCCGAAAAAAAATTAGCGCGAGAAGATAGTGCTAAAGTCATTGCTAGTTTAAAAGAAAAAGGGTTTTTTGTGCAATTACCACCCAGTAAAGATTTATTGGATTAATAATATCATCGTAGGGGCGAATCATATTCGCCCTTTATAATAAACCGTTACACAAGGGCGAATATGATTCGCCCCTACATTTATAATTCAATTAAGCCTTAGGTAAAGTAATCCCTGTTTGTCCTTGGTATTTACCTTCGCGGTCTTTATAAGAAGTTTCACATTCTTCATCCCCACCAAAGAATAATAATTGCGCCACGCCTTCATTCGCATAAATTTTAGCAGGTAATGGCGTAGTATTAGAAAATTCCAAAGTCACATGCCCTTCCCAACAATTACCCGACCACACGGCTTTACCACTGCGGCGCACAAAAATAATATGATTAGGCACAGTAACATCATAAACCATCCCAGTATAAGGTACTTTCTTTTGTGATTGCGCTGATAATTTTAAATTATCCGTAGCAATGGATTGGCGAATTTTAAAAACAGTATATTGACTAATACTATCATGACCATTAGCTTGTTTTTGAACTTCGGCAATAGTGCAATTACAAAGGGTAGCGGCTAGACCCACTTTAAAAATAACTTCTTGAATATCATCGGCAAGCCGCGCTGAAACTGTTGTATAAATAGAAGCTTTGCTTTCATTGAGTTTTAAACCCTTTAATAATAATTGCAAACGATGGCGCGGTAATGCTTTTAACCATTGCGGCATATTACTATGATGGTGTTGTCCAAATTCTTGTAAATACTCGGCTAATTCTGAACAATTTATTTGCCATGCTGTGCCGTTATAATTCGCACTTTTGCCTAACATACTTAATACGCTTTGCAATTTATCGGTATCATCAGAGCTAGTCGTTTTAATATTAATGACTTTGCCTATTAATTTTCCATGACTACACCAACCAGCAG
>JBAQSX010000047.1:0-10175 GCA_049296695.1 Methylococcaceae bacterium
TTTTTATTCAACGCGGCGCAGAACCTGAGATATTAAAAAATAAAGGTCAACAAGAGCAATTAACTTTATGTGCAGATTATGATAATGGCACACGAAAATTTAATTTTAAAAATGATATTTACGCGCATGAAACAGTAAAATCTGTATTAAAAACGATGCAAGATGATAAATGTTGTTATTGTGAAGCAAAGATTGTGCATAATAGTTATGGTGATGTTGAACATTTTAGACCTAAAGCGGGTTATCAACAAAAGGCAACCGATAAATTAAGTGAAACAGGTTATTATTGGCTAGCTTATACATGGGATAATTTATTATTTAGTTGCACACTTTGTAATCAAAAACATAAGAAAAACTTATTTCCTTTAGTGAATCCACAAAATAGAGCCTGTAATCATCACGATGATATTAATAGTGAAGAGCCGCTATTGATTAATCCTAGTAAAATAAATCCACAAGAGCATATTAGTTTTAGAGCTGAAATTCCTTATGCGGTTAATAATAGCATTTATGGTAAAACGACCATTAATGATATAGGTTTAGATAGAGAATCGTTGAATGAAAATAGACGAATCAAATTAAATGTAATTATTCAACTGGTCGATATTATTAAACTTGCCAAAGAACAAGCTAATAATACAGAATTACAACAAATCGCCACTGAAATAAAAAATCAATTAAGTGACTATATATTAAATACTGCTGAGTATTCAGCAATGATTAACGTATATTTATCAACCATATAAAATTATAACTATTTACGCTTAACACTAAAAAACAACGCTATGACCAATAAATCCATGTCACACCGCTCCATTATGTTAGGCTCACTTTCTGGCAGACCGATGAAACGCGTCACTGATCCGCTGGCTCAAATGGGCGCGGCGATTGAAACTACTGAAAAAAGCACTGCGCCGCTACGCATTAAAAAACTGTCCTTATATGCTAGAGCAATTGGCTGATTTTGAATTTATGCCGAGTGAAATATTATGATAAATGAACAAAACGTTTTTATTACTGCGATTCATGTTGATAAGGTTCGGCATATTGAAAATTTTGATATTGCCTTAAGCGAAACTGAGCGTAAGCATTTAATTATTACAGGTAAAAATGGCAGTGGTAAAACAAGTTTATTGTTGGAGATTGATAAGTTTATTAAGCTAATAAAGAATGAGCATAATTCTAATTATTTAAATTATGTAAAAGAATTAGAACCTATACATGATAAAGAACAAAAAATAGATGTACTAAATAAATTAGATAGTTTATTTTTACATTATAACTTTTTTGAATCGATTAGACTCAGTTTTACTACCCCATTCTTTGCAACTAAAGAGTGTTTATATGTATTTTTTCAAGCAAAAAGACAAACTAATTTAGATATTCCAAAAGGCATAAGTAAAATTCAATTCAATAAAAACTATAATCTAGCCGACAATATTAATAAAGCCTTTATTCAATACATTGTTAATTTAAAAGCAGAGCGTTCTTTTGCCAGAGATGACAATGATAATGAAACTGTTACTAAAATTGATGCTTGGTTTTTGAAATTTGAAAATAGTTTAAAAGATTTATTTGAAACAGATAATTTAACTTTAGTTTTTGATAGGCAAAATTATAATTTTAGTATTCATATTCCTAAGCGCGAACCCTTTACGCTAGCTGGTCTATCAGATGGTTATTCAGCTGTTATTGATATTTTAACTGAATTAATTTTACGCATGGAAGCAAACGGCAATCGTAATTATGACCAGCAAGGTATCGTTTTAATTGATGAAATAGAAACGCATCTGCACGTTGCTCTGCAAAAGAAAGTATTGCCTTTTTTGTGTAGTTTCTTTCCCAATATTCAATTTATTGTCACCACACATTCACCTTTTGTTTTATCGTCTATTAGTAATGCTGTGATTTGTGATTTAGAAACTAGAGAAGTTATTAGCAAAGATTTATCGGGGTATAGTTATTCTGCTTTAGTTGAAAGTTATTTTGATGTCGATAAATATTCGGCTGAAGTAAAAGAGAAATTAGCGCGTTTTGAATATTTATCAGAAAAAAATAGTTTAATTGATGATGAGCAAGACGAATATGATGACTTACAGGATTATTTTAAATCCTTACCTACATTTCATGCCGATGAATTAGCAGTTAAAGTACAACAAATCAAATTAAAAAAATTATTTCGTAAGGCTTAATCATGTTGTATTTTGAAAAATCACAACCTGCGCCTGAGTGTTTAACTATTGAGAAACAAAAAGCAAATGGTGATTATAAATGCGGCTGTGTTATAGAGCGTTTGCAAACTGATTTTGCTAATAAATGTTATATTTGTGAAGATAACCAAGCAACAAGCATTAATGTAGAACATTTTAAAGCACATCGCGGTAATAAAGATTTAGAATTTGATTGGCATAATTTATTTTTTGCTTGTGGACATTGCAATAATATTAAATTAGCGAGTTTTGAGCCATTATTGAACTGCACAGATTATAATGATTTTGAAACAGATTTATTGCGTTATTTGTTCAATCCGCTACCATTTGAAAACGTTATTATAGAAACGCTTAGCCAAGAAAATAAAGTCATCAATACGCGTGAATTATTGATGGCGGTATTTAATGGTACAACTAAATTAAAAAAATTAGAATCCGCTTCTTTGCGTAAAAAATTATTAAAAGAAGTTCGTAAATTTCAGGACTGTTTAATTGAATATTATGAAAGTGAAGAACAGTCGAATAAAGACTATTATAAAATGCAGTTGATTAAGCATTTACATAAAACATCGGCATTTACTTCTTTTAAACGGCAAATTATTAAAGATAATCCGAGTTATCGAGAATTTATTGACCTTTGTATAATCAAATAATTTTTAACACACTAAAACAACAACACTATGACCAATAAATCCATTACCTTTAAAATTCAAAACGGCGGCGCATTAAAAGGCGAAACTCGCGTACCGGGTGATAAATCCATGTCACACCGCTCCATCATGTTAGGCTCACTCGCTGACGGCGTGACCCACGTTAAAGGCTTTTTAGAAGCCGAAGACGCGCTGGCAACCTTGCAAGCGTTTCGTGACATGGGCGTAGCAATCGAACGTCCTGCCAAAGCCGAGGTGATTATTCACGGCGTGGGCAAACACGGCTTGAAAGCTCCGAAAAACGAACTTTATTTAGGTAATTCAGGGACTTCCATGCGTCTACTGAGCGGTTTGCTGGCAGGTCAGCCGTTTGATTGCGTGTTGACAGGCGATAGCTCACTGTCTGGCAGACCAATGAAACGCGTCACCGACCCGCTGGCTCAAATGGGCGCGGAGATTGAAACCACTGAAAAAGGTACTGCGCCGCTACGCATTAAAGGTAAAGCTGGGCAGTTGCAAGCCATTGATTATGTAATGCCCATTGCCAGCGCACAGGTGAAATCGTGTTTGATTTTGGCAGGCATGTACGCGCAAGGCGATACTACGATTACCGAACCCGCGCCCACGCGTGACCATACTGAACGAATGCTCGCGGGTTTTAACTATCCCGTAAAACGTGACGGTAGCACCGTGACCGTCAATGCCAATGGTCAATTAACCGCGACTGAAATTGATGTGCCTTCGGACATTTCTTCGGCGGCGTTTTTCTTGGTGGGCGCGTCAATTGCCGAAGGCTCGGACGTGGTATTGCGTCACGTTGGTATTAATCCAACGCGCACAGGCGTTATCGACATTTTGCGCTTAATGGGCGCGAGTATTGAAGTATTAAATGAGCGCGAAGTGGGCGGTGAGCCTGTTGCCGATTTACACGTTAAATACGCGCCCTTAAAAGGGATTGATATTCCTGAAGAACTTGTGCCGTTAGCGATTGATGAGTTTCCCGTATTATTTGTGGCGGCGGCGTGTGCGGAAGGTCAAACCCGTTTAAGCGGCGCGGAAGAATTGCGCGTGAAAGAATCTGACCGTATTCAAGTAATGGCGGACGGTTTGCAGATTTTAGGTGTAGATGCCCAGCCGACACCAGACGGTATGGTGATTCAAGGCGGCGGTCATATTGGCGGCGGCACCGTGGTTTCACATGGCGACCACCGTATTGCGATGGCGTTTTCGATTGCAGGACTACGCGCCAGCGCACCGATTACGGTATTAGATTGCGCTAACGTCAACACGTCTTTCCCAGAATTCCGCGATTTAGTCAGTGACTTAGGTTTGAATTTAACCTGCGAGGAAGGCTAATGTTGCCACCCGTTATCACCATTGACGGCCCAAGTGGCGCGGGTAAAGGCACGATTAGCCGTCTGGTTGCCAAACAGTTGGGCTGGAATTATTTAGATAGCGGCTCAATTTATCGTTCGCTAGCAATCGCGCTAGTGCAACAGTCGGTGGATTTAAACGATGAGGCGGCGATTGTTGCCGTCGCGCAAGCCATGCAACTGCGTTTTGATTGCGCCGATGAGCTGACTGTTTGGCTTGATGGCGTTGATATTACAGGGCAATTAGGGCTAGAAAGCACAGGCAATACCGCCTCTATAGTGGCGGCAATGCCTAGTGTTCGCGCCGCTTTGCTACAAAAACAAAAGGATTTCAGACAGTTAGCAGGATTAGTGGCTGATGGGCGCGATATGGGAACAGTGGTTTTTCCCGATGCGACTATAAAAGTCTATTTAACCGCTAGCGCGGAGCAAAGAGCAAAAAGACGCTATAAACAGTTGAAAGAAAAAGGAATTGATGCTAATCTTGCCAGCTTGACACAAGAGATAGAAACGCGTGACCGCCGTGACAGTGAGCGGGCAACTGCGCCACTGGCAATGGCAGAAGACGCGGTTTTTATTGATTCTTCTGAAATGAGTTTGCAAGCCGTCTTAGAAGCAGTGTTAAAACTTGTCGACAATTGACAAAATGGAGTGCAAACCTAGGTTTGCATTCCTAAAAAAACCCTTAACGCCGTCAGTAATCCTACTGCACGGTTTTTTTTAACTTTATTATTGAGAAAGGCTAAGTCTTAAACGACTGGCTTGGGAAATGAAAATGAGCGAAAGCTTTGCTGAATTACTTGAAGAAAGTTTAACCAGAACCCAAATGAGTCCTGGTGCCATGTTAATAGGTACAGTCATTGACATCGAAAACGATATGATTATTGTCAGTACCTATTCAAAGTCAGAAGGTGTTATTCCAAAATGGCAGTTTCTGAACAATCGCGGCGAATTAGAAGTTGCAATTGGTGACGAAATCGAAGTTGCTTTGGATTTATTTGAAGACGGTTTAGGCGCGACGCTTCTTTCCCGTGATAAAGCGAAGAAAAATAAAGCATGGTCTGAATTGGAAACTGCGTTTGAAACCGAAGCGACTGTTATTGGTCGTATTAACGGCAAAGTACGCGGCGGCTTCACCGTTGACGTGGGTGCGTTACGCGCGTTCTTACCCGGTTCATTGGTTGATGTGCGTCCGATTCGTGATACCACTTTCTTAGAAAACAAAGATTTAGAATTCAAAGTTATCAAAATCGACCAAAAACGCAACAACGTGGTGTTATCACGCCGTGCTGTGGTTGAAAAAGAATACAGTGCAGAGCGCGAAGAATTGCTCAAAACCTTAGAAGAAGGCGCAACAGTTGTCGGTGTAGTTAAAAACTTAACCGATTACGGCGCGTTTATCGACTTAGGTGGTATTGACGGTCTATTACACATTACCGATATGGCGTGGAGACGCGTGCGTCATCCGTCTGAATGTGTAGAAATCGGTCAAGAAATTAAAGTGAAAGTGTTGAAATACGACAAAGACAAAAACCGTGTGTCTTTGGGTATGAAACAAATGAACGAAGACCCTTGGCAAAACATTGCCCGTCGTTACCCAGCGGGAACACGCGTATTTGGTAAAGTCAACAACTTAACCGATTACGGTTGCTTTATTGAAATCGAAGAAGGCGTTGAAGGTTTGGTTCACGTTTCTGAAATGGATTGGACTAACAAAAACGTTAATCCTTCTAAATTAGTGGCTTTAGGCGATGAAGTTGAAATCATGGTCTTAGAAATTGACGAAGAACGTCGTCGTATTTCTTTGGGTATGAAACAATGCAAACCCAATCCTTGGGATGAATTTGCCGCTAACCACAACAAAGGCGACAAAATCTCAGGCAAAATCAAATCAATCACTGACTTCGGTATCTTTATCGGTCTTGAAGGCGGCATTGATGGTTTGGTTCACATGTCTGATATTTCTTGGGCTGATGATGGCGAAACTGCGGTTCGTGACTATAAGAAAGGTGATGAAGTTGAAACTGTTATCTTAGCGGTTGATTCAGAACGCGAACGTATTTCTTTAGGCATCAAACAACTGATTCAAGACCCGTTCCAACACTTCTTAGCGACTCATGAAAAAGGTAGCTTAGTGACGGGTACGATTAAAGAAGTTGATGCCAAAGGTGCAATCATCACCTTAGCTCCACATGTTGAAGGTTATTTAAGAGCCTCTGAAATTCAACGTGACCGCGTTGAAGATGCGCGTACTTTATTAAAAGAAGGCGATACTTTAGAAGCGAAATTCATTGGCGTAGACAAGAAAAGCAAATCAATTTCTTTGTCAATTAAAGCCAAAGACCAAGACGAAGAATCCAGTTCAGTTAAAGAACATTCGCATAAAGACAGCCATAAAGACCACGCTCAACAGCAAAACACGGCTTCGCCTACTTTTGCCGACATCTTTAAACAAATGGAAAAATAAAAATCATGAAGGCTAGGTGAAAACCTAGCCTTCAGTGTTGCTTGCTTTTTATAGGACGAAATGTGAGAAAATCTGAATTAATTGAAGCTCTTGCCAAAAAGCAACCACAACTTGCAATGAAAGATGTGGAGCTGGCGGTGAAATGTATTATTGAGAAAATGAATCAAGCCTTGGCTTCGGGGCAGCGCATTGAAATTAGAGGTTTTGGTAGCTTTTCTCTACATAAACGTCCGCCTAGAGTGGGACGTAATCCAAAGACAGGTGAATCGGTCACTTTGTCGGTCAAACATGTGCCACATTTCAAACCGGGTAAAGAATTGCGCGATCGCGTCGATGCTGCTCGGCAAACTTGTGACATAGTGGATTAATCGCTTAAACAACACATCGTAATACCTATGGGCAATCACTCAGGTGGTTGTCCATAATCCCCAGCAGTAAAATCCTCCTTATTTATTCCCAGCGCGCGCAAAAGAAATTAAATAATCCTGCCAATTAACCCCCTTATAAGCCGTAATTAAAGCGTTTGATGATGGTGTAATCGCGTATAACATTAAGGTTAATAACAGCATTAATAATGAAGCACTTAAGCTTTTATAACTCCAAAGTTTTAATGCTGTGCCGAATGATTTTTTAATACGTTTATTACTTAAATCCACGCTATAACATTCATCTAATAATAAATGCACTATAAAACCAAAGGCAATAAAACAACCGCCTAACCATGCCTGTAATATACGACAATGCAATAGATAATAACTCATGCAAACTGTCAATAAAGCAAAAAAGACTGCTGCCAATATTGAATGAAATACGCCGCGATGTACGGTTAAACGATTAAAAATCGCAAAAACAAAGTAACGCACAAACACAAATGCAGCCACTACCATTAATAATAAATACTGTATTTCATAATTAGTTTTATAAAACCATAAAACACTAAAAGCAATCATTAGGGCTAAAGTATTAAATAATAACTTAGCGGGTTTTGAATTACTGGCATCAATATCGGGTAATAAACCACCAATTGCCCCTAAGAAAATAAATTCTAATAAATCTTTAAGTGCAATTAAATGAAGAGCAGTTGCCAATATGGCAATACTGGTACTTGCCACAGTCGCTACTACTAAATGCGTTTTAAAATTTGCCATGCTATTGTAATTGATGCACTAAATTGAAAAAATGAACTCGTTTTTTTACAACTCACTTTACTCTAATTATTATTCTTAATAATAACTAGCAACTATTGTAGAGACGTTGCAATGCAACGTCTTTTTAATTGAATAATTATATGTTCCTTAACAACTACGCACTAATCGCACTGCATGATGACTATTGATATTAGCGCAATAGTTATAACCATAACAAAAATACACTGCCCACGCATAATCGCTGTAAGTGGCATTCGCCGAAGATGACCAAAAAAATCGATAATTATTCGGAAAAATTTCCGCATCAATATAATTACCTTTTTTACCTTTATCTTTATCAATTAAGGTTTTTAATTCCCTAATATTGGGTAATCGCCAATCAGTATAACCCGCCCAACCACCATGATTATTAAAATAATCCGCTAATCTTAAAGCATTATGCCAAGTCATAGTTCTAGCTTCACCTAATATTTCATTATGTTTATATTGTTGACCATAAGCAAAACGACACCACATTAAATTCGTTTTTTTATCTAAAAAAACACCATAATGTTGTCGTTCTATTTCTATTTGTTGTTGCTGATTTAAACGCCCTTGTTGTCTATTTAATAATTCAGCTTGATATTGGTTTCTTTTATGTTTTTGCAAAGCCTGTAAACGTTGTTTTAAAGGAATTAATAAAACCTGTACTTGCTCATCCATCACAATACTAAATAAATGTGGCTCATGTAATGGATTAACGGCTGTTAAATAATAAAAATCAATAAAAAAAGCCGCCAAAGCTTGATGAAGTGCAATCATAATTTTACGCACAGCGCGATAAGCTTGTTTTTCAGTTAAACCGTCCTGCTCTAATTTAAGATACATTTCTTCCCAATTTAAAGTGCAGGTTTCAGTTAAAGGTACGCCAAAACCCCAACCATAAATATGCAAATATAAATTTTCATCGGTCATTTGACTATATAACACCACCGTGGGAACGCTGGCTAATAAGCGTTCATATTGCTTAACGTGGGCATCAAATACTTTATTTTCAAAAAATTTACCAAAAAACTGCACGGGATATAAATCGTGGGTAAAAGGATAATGTACTTGTATAAACTGTTTTAATTCATTACGCACTGCCATTGGTAAATCATGTTTAAAAGTATCAGGGCAACTAATACTGACTTCGGGTTCAGATAATAGCATTAATAAATGATGCCTATCTTTACTCGATTGTAAAATATCAATAGTTTCATCGCGGCTTAAAATACCCACCCAATGTTCTTTATCATAATCAGCTTGAATTTTTTTTAAACCTAATTCTATTTTTTTGGCATGATATTGACTTTGTAGACGTAATTGTTCGTGTTGTAATTCCAGTGTAATCACATCACGATTTTCTTGAACAGTTAAATAGCGTTTTTCTAAGTCAGTTAAACCGTGTGGCTTTGTATTATGAGGTGATTTTATTAAATGACTAAATAAGCTATTTATCATCTCTGATATTTTACGCGTGACAGTATTCACAATTACATGCGTTAATGTTTTCATAGCATGTATTCCTAGGCGAAAGAGGAAAAACTAAAAGACGTAGTTGATTACGGATTATCTTACTAGCTTTTAAACATTGTCAAGTTTTGTAACTTTTATTAAGGAAGGGATTAATCAAACTAAGATTAATATAAATTACAGGTTTTTTAAAACGATGAGTGATTAAAGGTGTGATTGTAGGGGATAATTATATTCGCCTTTGTGCAACGACTTGTTATTAAGGGCAAATATGATTTGCCCCTACATTGATAAATTCTGCGTAACTTCAAATAGTAATTAACTGTTTTTGAAAACTCTGTAATTAGGGCGGGTTTAAAACCCGCCCCCTACAAATTAATGTAGTATTAAAAAAACAAATAACCAAATAACAATTAATTATCTTGAATTTGGTTTTTAAGAATTAGCGTTTGCCGCTTCAGCGTCTAGTTTTTTTCTTTTATCGCATTTTTCTACGCAAATACATTCAGCCGCGCTTTTACCACCGCCACACGAGCCTTTAATCGCGTTTCTTTTAAAAATAACCCCAATTGCCATAATGCCAATAACCACTAGCATAATAACGAAAGTAATTAAAAAATAAGTCATAGTTTCCTCTTTAACATTTGTGAATTGTTACTCTATTCCATTTATAATGGCTATGTTTTTGTGTTATTTATTGCAAGTTATATTGTCTGAATCAGGATTTACAGGATTTACAGGATTTACAGGATTTACAGGATTTACAGGATTTACAGGATTTACAGGATTTACAGGATTTACAGGATTTACAGGATTTACAGGATTTACAGGAT
>JBAQSX010000048.1:0-50192 GCA_049296695.1 Methylococcaceae bacterium
ATAAATCCTGTGAATCTTAAAATCTTGTAAATCCTGATTCAGACACATATTAATAACTTAAATTCAATTTTTTAGGTAGTGCATCAAAAAAGTAGGCTTGTTAATATCAAAACTTTCGGAGTTCAAACCTAGGTTTGAACTCCAGCTAAAATGGTGTTTTGTTAAAACCTACTCTTTTTAAGCATTACCATTTTTTAAATACAAGGATAAAATCATGATAGAAAATTTAACACCCGTAGCTTCTTGGGAATTTTTACAAGCTAATACTAATGCAGTATTAATTGATGTAAGAACTAAAATAGAACATGCGTTTATTGGGCATCCATTCGGTGCTGTTCATATTGCATGGAAAGAATTTCCTGATTGGCAAGTCAACCCTAATTTTGTCGCGCAAGTACAAAATATTGTGTCGAATAGAAATACACCGATTTTATTATTATGTCGTAGTGGTCAACGTTCTTTAGATGCCGCTAGAGTATTAGAGCAAATGGGTTATAGTCATTTAATTAATATTTTAGATGGTTTTGAAGGCGCGTTAGATAGTAATAATCATCGTGGTAATTTAAACGGTTGGCGATTTTGTGGTTTGCCTTGGCAACAAAGTTAAGAGGTTTATAGTTTTGAATGGTTGGGGGGATTTATGACAGCGCAGGCTTTGCCTAAAACTGAGGAATTGATAGATAGAATTAATTTTCTTACTTTAAAGAAGCGTAGACCTAGCGAGTTTGATATTAAGCTTTTAAAAAGAGAAGCGGAAAAGCTAAAAGGAAAAATAGAATATTCTGATTATTATGATTTTTTAGGTCGAATTTCAGCTTTAGAACAAAATAAAGCTAATGTTATTAGTTACTATGAAAACGCGTTAAAATTAGTATCTGATAATTATGAAATAAGACATAATTACTGTATTTCTTTAAGTAATAATGCTTGTTTTAATGAGTCAATATTACAAGCAGATATATTATTTAACAGTTTTCCTAACGATTCAAAAATTTTAATTTTACTTATTAGCGGTTTATGGTCTTTATGTAATTTTAGAAAATCATTAGAATTATTAAATAAATTAGATAATTCTATAGTTAAGAATTACCAATGGATTATACAAGCCGCCGCTATCCTCGATAAAAATAAATTAAGTGATAATGAAGCACAACGTTTATGTGAGTTAGCTCTTAACTTATTAGAAACACACAGTCTTTATTATTCTGACTTAGAAATAGAAATCATAGATAATACTATTTGTTATTCTATTTATGTTGACCTGCCTGTAGAAGAAATTTTTGATATTAACTGGGAATTAGCAGGTATTTTGGCTGATAATGATAGTAGTGATTATGATGATGTATTGATATTTCAATATAAACCTGTAGCTATTTTAGAGGAGCGACTAGCGCATGAGCGTATCGTTTGAAGATTTTTTAAAGTCTGCCGAAGAATTATTGAATAATAGCGACAGCAAAGAAATCGATTTTAGAAATTTAATAAGTCGCTCTTATTATGCAATGTTTCATTTAAGTAAAGAAGTAGCTCAGCAATTAAACACTACTATTCGTTATGAGCAAGATAAAGAATTAGGTAGTCATAATGAAATTTTTATCCAATATAAAAGAAGTTCGGATAAAAATTTACAGCAATTAGCTAAATTAATGTATGCCAGCAAAACTAATCGCGTCACCGCTGATTATCATATTAACCAAAGCATTGAACGCAGTGATGCCGCTCATCATTTTTATGCAATCAAAGCCATAATTAAAAAACTCCAACAAGCAAAAGAAAGGCTTGAATAACTTAAAATAAATTCTTTTGTGTGTAATAATGCCTAAAGCATTGCTTTGTTACACTTCCCTTACGCTAAAGCGTTTTTCATCTTGCCAGCGGGCAAGCTTTTTATTTTTTAACCTTATATACATTACACAGTGATAGAAAAATTACGCAATATCGCCATCATCGCGCACGTTGATCATGGCAAAACCACCCTCGTTGATAAATTACTGCAACAGTCAGGCACATTTGCGTCACACAGCAAAGTGACCGAACGCGTTATGGATTCTAACGACATTGAAAAAGAACGCGGCATTACCATTTTGGCAAAAAACACCGCCCTAGATTGGAATGGCTACCACATCAACATCGTCGACACCCCAGGTCACGCCGATTTTGGTGGTGAAGTAGAACGGGTGTTATCAATGGTAGACTCGGTTTTATTATTGGTTGACGCAGTTGATGGCCCGATGCCACAAACGCGTTTTGTGACTCAAAAAGCCTTTGCTTTAGGTTTAAAACCCATTGTTGTTATCAATAAAATCGATAGACCCGGTGCGCGTCCTGATTGGGTTGTTGACCAAACCTTTGATTTATTTGATAGATTAGGTGCAACTGACGAACAGTTAGATTTTCCTATCGTCTATGCGTCTGCCATTAACGGTTATGCGGGTTTAACACACGATATTACAGACGGCGACATGACTCCGCTGTTTGAAACTATCGTAGAAAAAGTGAGCCCACCGCCTGTGAATATTGACGGGCCCTTCCAAATGCAGGTGTCTAGCTTAGATTACAACACCTATTTGGGCGTTATTGGTATTGGTCGTATTCAACGCGGCGTGATTAAACCGAATCAACCCTTAACCATTGTGAATCGTGAAGGCGTAGAACGTAAAGGTCGCATTTTACAAATTTTCGGCTTTCATGGCTTAGAACGCGTTGAAGTTCAAGATGCACGCGCTGGCGACATCATCGCCTTTGCTGGTATTGAAAAATTAGAAATTTCTGACACCATTTGTAACCCTGAATGCGTCGAAATCATGCCGCCGTTATCGGTCGATGAGCCAACTGTGACCATGACTTTTCAAGTCAACAACTCACCGTTTGCAGGTAAAGAAGGTAAATTTGTTACCACGCGCCAAATTCGTGACCGTTTAGAAAAAGAATTGCAACACAATGTCGCCCTAAAAGTTGAAGATACGGGGGATCCAGATAAATTCAAAGTATCAGGTCGTGGTGAGCTGCATTTATCGGTGTTAATCGAAAACATGCGCCGTGAAGGCTTTGAAATGGGCGTGTCACGTCCTGAAGTGATTATCAAAGAAATCGATGGTAAAAAATGTGAACCCTTTGAAATGGTTACTATCGAGGTTGAAGAAATTCACCAAGGTACGATTATGGAAAAATTGGGTGAACGCAAAGGCGATTTAACCAATATGGTTCCCGATGGCAAAGGTCGCATTCGTTTAGAATACATGATGCCCTCACGCGGCTTAATTGGTTTCCAAACTGAGTTTATGACCGCCACTTCTGGTTCTGGTTTGTTGTATCACGTTTTTGACCATTACGGTCCTATGAAAGCGGGTGAAGTCGGTAGTCGTTTGCGCGGCGTGATGATTTCAATGGTGGCAGGTAAAGCGGTGACTTATTCATTGCATCCCTTGCAAGAACGCGGCGAATTATTATTGGTCAATGGCGATGAAGTGTATGAAGGGATGCTCGTTGGCTTACATTCGCGCAGTAACGATTTATGCGTGAATCCCTGCAAACCTAAACAATTAACTAACGTCCGCGCTTCTGGGACCGATGAGAGTTTAGTATTAGCGCGTATTCAAAAGATGACTTTAGAACAAGCGTTAGAATTTATTGCCGAAGATGAATTAGTTGAAGTCACGCCTAAATCGATTCGTTTACGCAAAAAATTATTAACTGAAAACGAACGCAAACGTGCGGCTAAATCGTAACTCCGTTAATTGGTTTTAATTAAAAAAGGCGTTCAACTTTAAAAGTTGAACGCCTTTTTTATGATTATCAAATAGACAAAAAAATACCCCAGCTTAAGCAAGCTGAGGTATTTTTCAACGTTATTTAATTAGAGCAATAACTTTAGTATTGCTTTTTAAAATTAAGCTTCGTTGTTTACAGCAAATGGGTGTTTAGCTTCTTTTTTAGCAGCAACAACTTCAGCAGCAGTTGGTGAACCTGCAACAGCGCGTTTTAAAGCTTCTTTAGTAGCTGCATAGTTGAATGATTCAATTTTTGCATCATCTTCTGCTAACCAGTGAATGAATACACCAACAGAAATGAATAAATCGTCCGCTTCATCAGCTGGGATTGTGCCGTCTTCTACACAATCAGCAACAGCCATAGCCACAGCACGTTGCGCAGGGCCAAACATTTGAACCGCTTGTTTAGAACCTTTAATGGTTACTTTGTTGAACAAAATAGTTGCAGGTTTAACCATTAAGTTAGGAGCAACTACAGCTAATAAAGTAGAAAAACCATCTTTGTTGTTGGTTAAAGCAGTTGCAAATGCAGTTTCAGCAGCTGAACCTCTGGGACCGATGATTAAGTCGATGTGAGCAATTTCGTTGCCTTCGCCTACTAAAGATTCGCCAACGCACAATTTATTGATTTTTGCCATTTTTTTGTTCTCCTGTGAGGAACATTTTGAAAAAATTGAAGTTAATATTGACACTGTGAATGTCTCCTTATTTGTCTTAAAACAAATTCATGATGAAGAGCGTTTAGTTGCTTCTTCTAAAAATACCGTCAATACCGTTGCCACCGTCATGTCTGCTGTAGTTCCCGGATTCACGCCCCTAGATTTAAGCTCCCTGTCGATGCTATGCAGCAGCGGCATTAACATCTCGGGGCTTTTGCTATTAGACAGCTCGGTGTGTAACAGAGCCATCTTTGCGGCTACCATTTCGGAACACTGATCGCCGTATTTTCGTACAATGTGGCTGTCAGGAAAGCACCTTAGCAAGTCAGTATAAACCGCCACCGCCGCCCAGTCCCTAATACCCCATTTATTCATAGCATTATAGTAGGTTAAACACGAAAAATCAAAAATATCTTTATAATCCGTAAGGTATTGCAAAGCGATTCGATCCTTGTTACTGGCAAATGCCATAGCCTCTGTTAGCGTCACCGTTGCAGATTCATGCACATCATACCGCTCTGAATCACCCAAACCCGCAGGTGAAGCCAAAGCTATCGCTTTAAATGTCCAATCGGCATCGCTAACAGTAGTATTAATTAATACACGATACAAAGCTTGTCTTAACGAGACATTAACATCGATTAAGTAAGCGGCTTCAATTAAGGGGGCGCATAATAAAATAATACCCAAATTAGTATTACAACCCACTGCCTCACGCGTGGCTTTTACCGCATAATAGATTTTTTCACCTAAAGAATAATTACGATTACATAAAGGCTCAGCACTGACTTTGGCACTAATTCTAAAATCTTCAACGGTCATATCATGACCATCGGCATAAATACTGACATTACCCGGTTTAAATGCGCGTAATTCAACATCACAAGCTTCAATATAATAATCTCTTAATTGCTCAGGCGACATGATGATTTCCTTTTAAATACCGATTAATTAAATCATCGGCAAGTAATTGCGCAATAGATAAATCACAAACACTTTCTAAACCTTTCCATGCTGGAATACTATTCACTTCAATAATAATATAGTGACCTTGTTTATCTTGGATAATATCAACCCCTGCATAATCCATCGCTAAAGCTTGCGCGGCTTTAATGGCTAAATCGGCTAATTCATTATTAATTTCAACCCGCTCACAACTCGCCCCTTGTGCGACATTATTTAACCATGATTTACCTTTACGGCGCATGGCGGCAACGGCTTTATTATTAATCACAAATACCCGATAATCACAAAAACTATCTCCCGCACAAGCAATAAAACGTTGCAAATAATAAACCCCACGACTACTGCTCAGCCATAATAAATCCGATAATTTTTCTAATCGGCGCACACCTTCGCCTTGCGAGCCAAATAGCGGTTTGCTAATTATAAAATGTCCATTTTTTAATTCTTGTTTAGCAATAGTAATGGCTTGTTCTCGATTTCGTAATACCCACGTTAAAGGAGTCGGCAAACCTGCATGATGTAATAAAAAACTGGTCATGCCTTTATCAACACTACGCTCTATGGCTTTAGCATCATTATAGACAGGAATACCTAAAATTTTTAAAGCATGTAATATATCTAAATATAAAACCACTTCTTCTAATGAACCGCCCGGAACGCCGCGCACAAATACCGCATCGGGTAATTGTTGTTCACAATAGGGAATAATTAACGGTAGCGTGTTTTTTTCAAGTTGAATTTGACATTCAGTTAAGGAAACAGCTTGACTTTGATAACCCTGATTAGCAAATGCTTGTTGTAATTGCCGTCCATGCCAACCCGAATCATCGGTAAAAATAATAATATTGCTCACGCGTTACTCAAATTAAGAATTATTAAAAACGCCATACAATAAAAAACCCGCTTAAAGCGGGTTTTTTAATCAACTCTTGCTTTATTTAAGTATTATTGCAAGACAAACTTTAAACCGACTAATAATAAAATAGACGCTAAAGTAGGACGCAAAAATCTTTCAGGTATTTTAGCACTGACATGACTGCCTATCCAAATACCGGGCAAAGAACCAATCAATAAACTGCCCAATAATACAAAATCGACATTGCCTAAAAACCAATGTCCCGCGCCTGCTACAGCGGTTAAAGGTATGGCGTGCGCTAAGTCTGTACCGACAATTTTTAAGGTACTCATGCGTGGAAACAAAAACAATAAGGCTACTGTTCCCAACGCGCCAGCCCCAACTGAGGATAAAGTCACCAAAATACCCAGCACAACACCTGTAAAGATGGTGGCAGGGATTTGGGCTTTACCAAAACGTCCTGTGTTGGCGGCATTGCTGATATTATCGGCAATCGGTACAACTTTTTCAGCTTTGCGTAATAAAAAGCTACGCATCAATAAAGACACTGCGGTTAATAATAAAGCAATGCCTAAGGTGTAAGTAATAATGCCTGTGGTTTCTTTGCCCACTGCCATTAATTGTTGAATCACATATAAAGTGCCAAGAGCCGCTGGTAAACTACCCGCCGCCAGCCAGCGCACCACTTGCCAATCAACTGAACCGTGTTTGCTGTGATGCACCCAAACACCATTGGTTTTGGTAATCGCGGCAAATAATAAATCTGTGCCGACCGCCACCGAGGGTTTAAAACCAAACAAAAACACCAATAGCGGTGTCATCAATGAACCGCCGCCTACGCCTGTAATCCCTACTAAGATGCCTACGGCAAAGCCAGAAACAGTGTATCCCCATTCCATAAAAATAAACCTGTATTGTCGTTATAACTGTGAATGGCTACACTATAACAGGCGGTCGCTACAACTTTTAATGATATATTCTGCTATGAATATACGATTTAGTTGTAAAGAACTTTCTTTTCCTAGGTTTCAGTCAAAAATTCACCCATTAACAGCGCGAATAACTCATCATCTTCGAGTTTTAATAACTCAGTCAAACGCGCTTGTGCAGGTTTATCGTTTAAAACATTGTGCCTTGCAATATAGCGTTGCACTAATAAATCCAATTCTAAACTACCACGGCGGCATTGCCATTGCAGACGGGTTAAGTCACTCATTAGCCTTGTGAGCGTTTCAGTAACAGCTTTTTAGTTTCGGCAATCGCTTGTGCGGGGTTTAAGCCCTTAGGACAAGTATCGGTGCAGTTCATAATGGTATGACAACGGTATAACTTGAACGGGTCTTCTAATTCATTCAAACGCTCACCTGTGCTTTCGTCACGGCTATCAATAATCCAACGATAAGCTTGCAATAACACCGCAGGGCCTAAATAACGGTCACTATTCCACCAATAACTAGGGCAACTAGTCGAACAACAAGCGCATAACACGCAATCATAAAGCCCATCGAGTTTGGCGCGGTTTTCTTTGCTTTGCAGACGTTCACTATCGGCTGGCGCGGGGGTTTGCGTTGCTATCCACGGTTTGATTGAGGCGTATTGGGCATAAAAATGGGTTAAATCTGGCACTAAATCCTTAACCACTTCGGTATGTGGCAGTGGGAAAATGCGGATTGTGCCTTCATATTCATCAAGGTTTTTAGTGCAAGCTAGGGTATTTTTACCATTGACATTCATCGCGCACGAGCCGCACACACCTTCACGGCAGGAGCGTCTAAAGGTGAGCGTGGAATCAATTTCGTTTTTGATTTTAAGCAGTACGTCTAAAATCATCGTGCCGCAGGTTTCGCTATCTAATTCATAGACATCAACGCGTGGATTAGCACTGTCATCGGGATTCCAGCGATAAATTTCAAAACGGCGAATACTCGTCGCGCCTTCGGGTGATTTAAAGGTTTTACCTTCGGTTAATACCGAATTTTTGGGTAAGGTGAATTCAGCCATTGCGGAAAACTCGCTGTGATTTAAGGGATATTTGTTTAATTGGTTTATTAATCGTTTGGATTAAAAGATTGAAGCGATAAATTAGGCATAGGTGCAAAATGTTTTATATTGCAAGTTACTAAGGGCATTTTATATAAACAAGCAGTCGCTCCTATTAATGCGTCTGCTAATTCAACCGCATAACTATGAAAATAGGTTTTAACTAATTCGGTAGCTAATGAAGAAATCGATTCATTAACATGAATAATAGTAACTTGTAACATAGTGAGCGTGGTATCAATAGCGCGTAATTCTTGTTTATTTCTAGCACCTTGCATTAATTCAATATAGACGACAGAAGAAATAAACAGTTTATCTGTATCATTTAATAATTGAACAGCTTTTTTATTACCGCGAAACGCCCAAATAAATACGCTAGTATCAATAAACATCGCGAAGCCGAGGTTTTCTAAGTTCTGCTACATACTCATCAACGTTTGCCATATCATCTCTATCTTGCCATAAATTAAATGCTGGCGTTTGTTCAAACTTAGCTTTTTTATTTGAGTTATTTAAACTAACCGCGTTGATTTTTGCGATTAATTCATCAAACGATAATACGTTTTGTTGTAGATTATATCTAGCAAAATCAGTATCGCTAATTGTAATATTGAGTGTTTTCATAAATTTACTATATGTTGTTCATAAGATATTGGTAACTTGAATCTATCTCTCAATTCTTCTATATAGGTTTGTGCATCAGTATCGTATTCAGCTTCACCGACAATAATCAATTTTTTTGCTTCTTGATTACCTGTCCAATACGAATACTCTAATAATTGTCCTAATGCTTCACGAATACATGCTTTAGCAGAGTTGCTTGTTTTTATTTCATAATACAACAAATCACCATTTTCATCTTTTACTTTTATATCAACTCTATTATTGTTACCAATAAGCGATTCAGGGTCAATACTTTCTTTTCCATATTTTGCTACTAACTTGTTATATAAAGAACGTTGTATGTCATTGTGTCGTAAATCCACATTTATAGTTTTTTCTGGCTGTGTATATTGAGTTTTACTAATATTATTGGTTAGTTCTTTAGGTTCAAATGAATTACTTTTTGTTTCTTCTTTTGGTAAATTTACTTCGCCATTACTCTCAATATACTTGTATATAGGAAACAGCACATCAAAAGTTTTTAAAATTAATTCAGATGTATAATTTTTTATTTCAGTATATTTTCCAAAAAAAATAAGTCTTCGGTCTTCTATAAAATCAAGAGGAATTTCTCTTGCTTCTAATATATCGCTATAAAGTTTATGAATTTTATTATCAGAGCCTTCACTTAATTTTTCGTACCAGAGATTAAAACCAACAAAATCATCTTGTGTATCACGAAAACATTCATTGAACAATTTTATTTTTCTAGCATATTCTATTTTTATATCTGATTCGTTACGGATAATTTGGTTAATGTGAAAAGCCAAACCATATGCAATATGATTATATTCACCATCTATATTTGCTAAACCAAATATAAATAATGGTTCAGGGTTCTTTTGTGTACCAGCATGAAATGTTCTAGCATCCTTAATACTACTATCAGTGAAAATCTTTTTATCTGTTTTGTTAGTTTTTAAATTTTTTCCCATTTCTTCTCTAAAATTTTGCAGTTTTCCTATCTCATGATTTTTGCTTTCTTCATTTAATTTACCTGCAATTTTTATCATTTCTTCTTTAAATGAATCACATATTTTTAATTCTTTTAATTTATTTTTTAGTTCTAACATAAAAATACCTAATTAATTTTAAATTTAAAAAACTATGGAGTAAAATTTTAAAGCGAAGTCACATTAAACTCATTCATCTTTTCATTATCAACCCAACGATAAATCTCTGCTACAGGCAAACTAAAATCAATGGATTCAAAATAAACCTCGTCACCTAAAAAATAATGTTGTGGTTGCCAATGATTAGAATGTCTACACACTTCAATATCAATAAAATCTTGCTTAATTAAAATATAGGTAAAGATTGATAGGCTTTGCTTTTAGTCGTTTCATCAGTGCGGCAAGTAAATTTGGATAAAACAGTAATAATTAATAACAGCAATTTATTTTTATTGTCGTAATGTTCCGTAAATTACTGATGTTTTACTCTCAAATAACAACAAGCACTATAACATGACGGTTTCAACTTTTTCATTGGTAATTTTTTCAAAACAGTTCCCTTTGAGAAAAGGTTGCTAAATCAAACCGTTGGTATTTTCACACATTCCCGTTCCCATGAAACGTAAAGATGTATGAAATATATTTTTACTTCAAATTTTTTAACTATATGAATATTTAGCAAAATTCTTGCCACTAAAAATTCCAAGCTTGAATAGCCTATATGAAATGACCTTTTTTTAATTTTTAAAAATCGTTCCACTGCATAGAGTTGAATCCGCCTTGTATTGTCAGTTACAATCCCGCCAATTTCAAAAACTAGAGGAATTCAGCATGGCACGAATCATTCCTGGTGTACAAGTCACGGTTGTGAAAGAAGTTGCACCCTCTCAACTCGCCCCTTCAGGGGTATTGGGTTTAATCGGATTAACTGAAAAGCTACTAACCCACACCGTGCGTGCGGCAAGTTGGAATCGGTTTATTGAGTTATGCGGTTCAGCCACCGCTTACAGTATACCTGATGCCCGTTTAGCTTTGGCTAATGGCGTTTATGAATTGGTTATCGTGCCGTTGAATTCCACCGTGTGCGCAAAAGCTGTCGCCAGTTTGGGCAATGATAGTTCTGCTATTAAATTAGAAGTCCGCGCCGCTGGGACATGGGCAAACGGTTTAATTGTCAAAGTCAGTTACCGTAATACAGACAGTGATTTGTTTGATTTAGAAATCAAGTCATCCGCAGGAGACAGCTTAGAAATCCACCGCAATCTCACTCCTAGCAAAATTGCCGATGTTTTAGAAAAAGCATCGGCAATTTTGCATACAGCAGACAAAGTCATTGCCAGCAAACGCCCCGCCGAAGGCGAATACCCATTAGCTAATGGTCAAGATGCCAATGCCCAAGACTATTCCGATGCTTTGGAATGGTTGAAAGACGAGGCCGATGTCGATATGGTGTTGGCGGCAATACAAGATTTTTCTAAACCCGCCGAAGTCACCACGGTTTACAGCAATATTATTAGCCATTGCGAATTAATGAGTGCGGATAGCAAAGGTCGTATTGGTATTGCTCACGTTGCGCCCAGTGCGACACAAGAACAAGCCTCAGCCATGGCAAGCACCTTGTTATCTGACCGCTTTGTGTTGCTTTCACCTTATGGTGTGGCAGGTGCAGTGGCAGGTCGTATCGGCAGTTTGGATTATTTCCAATCGCCGACTTTCAAAACACTGTCAGGTTTGACGCAATTAAGCCGCGCTTTGCCTTTAGAAGAACAAGGCGGTTTGTTAAAAGGCAATGTTGTGCCAGTAGTTGACCAACGCGGACGCGGTGTCATTATCCTGCGCGGTTTAACCACAGACGGCGACCAAATCAGTGTCCGCCGTGTTGCCGACCGTGCTGTGCGCGGTACACGCATGATTGGTGAGTTATTCATTGGACGCTTAAACAATGAAGACGGACGCAGTGCCTTAAAACAAAAATTATTTGAGTTCTTAGCGCAAATGCAAAAAGAAGGTGCATTAGTGCCTTCCACTGATGGTAAAGACCCTGCTTTTAAAGTTGATGTCTATTCATCACAAGCAGATTTTGCTCAGGGCATTGTGCGTGTGGATATTGCGGTACGTCCAGTGCGAGCAATTGACTTTATTTATGCCACTATTTTCGTTCAAGTATAAGGAGTGACTCATGGCAACCATTTTTGCGGCGAACCGTAGCAATGTTCAAATTGATGGTGAATTAATTGAGGGTTTGCAATCCATTGTGTATCGAGTGGTCACTGAACGCGAAGATATTAGAGCAGTCGGTAGTAGCGAACGCATTGATGTCAGTTTTGGCTTGCGTACTGTGCAAGGTGAATTAGCCGTCAAATCAGCGAATTATGTGTTAGATAAACATTTGACCGACCAAAGCAAAACCCAATTAGTGGTCAATTTGAAAAAAGACCAAGCTGCTGACGCACCGAAACGCACTTTGAGTTTTGATAATTGTTATATCGAAGGCAAGTCTTTTGGTATGGACGCTGGCGGTTCAGCTATCACGACTTATTTATTTACCGCTTCGCTAGTCCGTGAAGAATAATGAGACCGAAAGCGTCATCGACATTGACGGTTTAACTTATCATCTTAACTTTATTGACTTTACCACACCGATGACTGCTTATCTTGCCAATTATCCGCATATTTGCTTCCAACCTTGGCGGCTAGGCGATTATTTGTCAGTTATCGGTTTGTATTTGCAGGTGAATGCGGACAGTTTAACCTTGAATATCGTCGGTTTTAGCGAACAAGTTTTGCTACAAAATCACATTCCCGTTGAATATCATGCCGCGTACGCGCCCTTGGCTTTATGGTGGATAAGCGGCGGCGGTTCAAGTCCTGTTCTCTTAAGTAATAACTTGTATCAAGTAGGCACAGTACAAGCGCAATTAAAAGCGTGGTGCTATGCTGATCGTTTAACTGCTTTAGCTCAGTGTCAGCAAAAAGAGGATTCGGGACTGCGTGTTGATTTAGCGGCGTATTTAACGGCGATGTTAAAAGCCAGTGTTGTGAGTTTGCATCCAGCACAAGCCTTGGAAGAGTTGGATTCTGCCGCCAGTTGTGCTTTGTTGTCGGCAGTATTGGCATTGAATATTCGTGCTTCTGCTGACACTCACGCTTATCAACAACTATTAAGCTCGCCACAAACAGCGGCTGGGGTATTAAAAATTTGTCGCACCTTAAGCTGGACACCGTCACAAGTATTAGCCGCTGAGGCTGTAGAAATGGATTGGTTAATGGCATTGATGCAATGTGCTGAAGGAACGACCACTCAAGCGTCTGCATCTGAACAAAAGCTGGCGCGGCAAGGGTTAGCGGCGTATTCCGATGCTGTGATGATTCAAATTGAGGACGATTGATGCGTTATCAAAGCGAAAATTTAGCACAATTATTAATCGCTCCTTTTCAAGCGGTTCTGCATGATGTGCAAAATCAGTTGTCGGCACAAATTGATGTCGAACGTTTGGAACAGCAAGAAACTGTTTCAACCAATGATGCACAGGCAGTCGTGCAATCGGCAAAAACAGCTATTAAATTAAATCCTCGCTTTGCTCAAGATGTCACACCACCAACTCCCGTCATAGCTGAAACGTTTGTCTCTGATTCATTTTCTGACATAAAATCGACACCTACATTGGTAGAGAATAAAGACACTATTGCGTTTGAAAATGTACGCGCTGTGGCACTGCCCACGCATTCCAGTAATATTGCCTTAAGGCCCTTTATAGCATCACATAGCAATGTGAGTTCTGAGGCAGTCGTTGTGCCTACCATAGACGCTGTTTTCGCTCCTACGTTAGCAACTTTAACGCCGCCTTTTGCATCAACAACGCGCAACGCCGAAGCACTCAGCACGACACGCGCAATAGTAACAACCCACGCTTTATCAACAACAGAATCGCTGAGTGTTATTGAAGCCTCAACACCATTTGCTGAGGTATCAGTCTTAAGCTCTGTTAGTTTGCCTTTAACTGCGGGAACAGCACACACAGGCGATAGCCAAACTCAAGTTGATGCAAATAATCAATACGATACGGAGCAAGCAACCGCCTCCACTGTACCACCCAGTGCATTATTCGCGTCTCAATCCATAGCGACATCACATCTTGCTGTGTCTGAAAGTCTTGTGCCGACTGCAAAAGTTGAATTCCATGCCGTCAGACAAACTGTGAACTCATTACAGGCAGAAACGGCGCGTAATCTTACATCGCAGAGCGTAATAACATCGCCAACGGATTCAACCTTTTCAACTGACGCGCCAGTTGTTACAGCAAAGCAACTCAAGCAAACATTACCTACTGCTGTGTTCATTCCTTTGCGTAGTAAAGCAATAACGACTAACACAAGGCAGACAACAAACGAGCAAGATTTACCGTCAACGCTCAGACAACGTTTCAGCAGTGCCGTTGAACCTGCTTTGCAACAGGCTTATCAAGTGACACAACAGCAATTACCCGAAGAAGAAAGCAACACACCAGCCGAACTCAACACTAATCAGTCGATAAACAACACCTTTAACGTGTCGGTAGCGATGAGCCAAGACAAACAAAATTCAGTGTTGGATTTAAACCAATTTGAACAAGCCTTAACCGATGTGTTACGCACAGCGGCGCGGCGGCATGGGCTTGAGGTATAAACCATGACCGATAACGCGCTGGGTTATCGCATTACCATTGGCTCACAAACTTTGAGTCATAAAGCCAACGATAACGAGCGGTTACTCTTAAAAGCCGTGGTACAACTGAGCATGGATGGTTATGGCAATCGCTGTGAATTATTATTAGGTGATGCCGAAAACACTGCACCAAAAGCACAAGACGCGGTGACAGTAGAATTAGACAACGGCGCGGGCATGAAAAAAGTATTCACGGGAACAGTGGATAGCGTCAGCATCACCGCGACCCAGCAACGAGTGATAGCGTTTGACGCGCTCAATCGCTTAAATAATGTCTATGTTGAAAGCAGTTATGAAAAAGTCGATGTTGGCTATGTCGTCAAAGACTTATTAAGTCAAGGCTCAGTCAGCGTAGGCACGATAGAAACAGGTTTTAAATTGTCGGCATGGTTAGCCTATAAACAAATTCCTGCCTTAGCCCATTTACAACAATTCGCTTATTGGTGTGGCGCGGATTTATACAGCGATAACACGGGCAAAGTGCAATTCACCTTAGCAAAGAACACAGGCACAGCGCATAGTTTTCAATATGGTCAAGCGGTTCGCGAATTGTCTTTGTATGAACAAACACCGCTGTATGACAGCGTAGAAGTAATAGGCGAAGGAGCGGCAAGCAGTCAGGGAGCAGAAAAATTTTATTGGTTAGCCAAAGATGTCTCAGGCGTGAGTGGTAAAGCAATGATAGCTGTCAAAACAGGACAAGTCAGCACAGGCAAACTCGGCAACAAACCGCGCCGTTTAGTGTTAGGTGCAATACGCAGTCAAGAATCAGCCAAACAAGTGGCAGAGAATATCTTGCAAGCCTTAGCTTCACGTTGGTTAAGCGGACGCTTGTTAGTCATGGGTTCACCTGAAATTCAATTAGCCGATAGCATTAAAGTGACTGATTTACCCAAACAACACAGTGCCGTTAGCTTATTGAACAGCGAACATAAATTGCGAGTGCGGGGCATTCGCCATACCTTAGACCGCACTGTCGGTTTAATGACCGAATTAACCTTTTAAGAGGACACAGCCAGCATGACCGTCAGGATTGGTTCAATTGAGCTAAACGGCGTACAAAATATTCACACTGAAGAATCACGCGCTTTAGTGGAACAACGCGTTCCTGCACAACAAGGCAGTGTGTTTCAAGATTTAGGGCGTGACCCTGTTTCGGTAGTGTTAGACGGATTACTGTTTTCCGCTGAAGCCTTAAAAAGTTTAGAAACCTTACGCACCGCGCAAATCAAAGCCCAGCCTTTGTCTTTCGCGGCGGATATTGCCATCGGCACAGAATTAACCGATGTCTTAATTGAAGAAATAACCATTCGTCAAGTGGCGGGTTATGCACATCGCTATCGCTACACCATGCGGGTGCGGGAATACAAACAACCGCCACAACCCGCTGACGCGGCAGTCACGCCTGTCAATGCGGCGGTAGAGGCGGACGCGAAAACATGGTCAAACGATAACTTGGCGGCAGTGCAAGTTTTACAAAATCCTAATGATTTACCGCAAGCCTTAGCCAATAATCCTAACATTTTGAATCATTTATCGGCTGAGGATTTGGCAGGTAGTCTTGCACAAAACAAAGACAGCATTGCCGCTGGTAAATTTAGCCAAATATTTGATGCGGTAAAACAAATCGACCCTGCCAAAGCCATGGAATTTGTTAGTGCGATGCGTGATGCAGGTAGCTTGAGTGATTTTATTCAGAAATACGCTGATGCAGGGTTGAGTTTCGCCAGCAATTTAACAGGATTAGATTTAAAGAAATACAGCAAATTAATTAAAGCCTTAGGTGGCAGTGTTGAATTTATTAAAAAACTGAAAACCGTGGGCGATAATGCCAGCAAATTAGTTAATGATATTCAAACACTCGAAGACCCTTTTACAGGACTCAAACCTTTATTGGATACAAAAAAATGAGTACCGTAAATACTATTGTGCGCGATTTAAGCGAATTAATAAAAAGTATTCAAATAGTATTAGCTGACCCTATTGTACAAACGCTAGTTGAAACCCTTGCTGAATTAAATATCCAAGAATTATTCATTCAATTAGTGGATATTGTCATTAAGACCTTTGATTATATTAATGCAAGTATACAAAAATTATATGAATTATTAATGCAAGGGGATTCGGCTATCGCTCTGTTAGAAATTGTAGCGGATAATTTAACCCAATTTGCTAAAGGCGAGGCTTTAACTGAATTATTATCTATTTTTGAAATTAAAGACAATGCCTTTCAACCTGTATTAAACGCCACCGATAAAGTCGCTAATTATTTACACTTAGGTAATAGCGTTTTAGATAAAACCTTACCTGCACCGCAAGAAGTTAAACAATTACATAATGAATTAATGCAATTACAAGCTACATTTCAAGCCTTGAAAAAAACAGCAGTAACACCCGCACTTTCTTCAACACCGACAAACCCATAAGGAGATTATTATGGCAGAGACTCAAGTCACAGCAACAGCAGTAGGCGACGCAACGCAAAACGTACCTGCACCCAGCAAAGAACAATTACCTAGCGTGAGCAAAGACACCTCGTTAGCTGAATTACAAACAACCGCAAAAGCCAATCCTTTTCGTGCGGTGGCGATGATTTTGGAAGGTTTCCGTAAATCATTAGAAGGCACAAAAGCCAATACCAGTGCGCCGCGTTGGATGCGTATTGCGCGTATTCGTGAGTTTCAAGGCGACAAAGATTATATTTCTAAAGGTGTCACCCCTGCGGTGAAAGGTTTAAATACCGCTTTATGGTATTTAATGGGCTTAACTTTAGACGCGAAAGATTATTTAATTCAAGCCGATGCAGGTAAAGCCTTATGGGAAGTCGGTTCTGAAATGCTTAAAGTAGTCACGTCCGATGATTTTGCTTTAGCCATTACTCAAATTTATGATGCTGAGACGCAACAAGCGAATAATCCATTAAAACCTGTTAATGCAGTTATTGATGTCGCCGATAAAATTATTAGCAAAATCCCTGATCCACAGGATTTAGAGTTAATTGCACAAGAATTATTTAAATTATTATCGGTTAAATTAGCCGATAATAGCGCAGGTGAATTACAACTCGATTTAACTGAAACAGGTAAAATTCGTTTAATTCAATTTTCCTTAGCCCAATCTATTGAATTTAAATCACGCACGACACCCGTCAAAACAGTGGCTGTGACTTACTTGGGTGGACGTAATGTGTGGAAAGCCGATGCCGCCGCTTTACCGAAAAAAGCGCGTGCAGAATGGGATAATAAACTGGAAAACAAAAAAGAAAACATTTATGAATTTAATTTCAACAATGGTTTAGTGACCCCTGCTAAAACCACCGATGCCGCTAAACAAAATGATATTGAAGAAATCTATGGTTTATTAGATTTATTGGGATATGTCAGCAGTAGTGCCGATAAAACTAAATTCAGCGATGATTTGGAAAAAGCATTAAAAGATTTCCAACAACTGAATAATTTGACTGTGACAGGTAAAGTAGATAATGCCACATTAAATCGTTTAACGAATTTTAATTTTGACAAGAAAACTATTGAACGTGCTTTATCTTATGATGCGACTAAATTGAGTGCTATTAAATAAATCATGACCGATGCACTCGCTATTATTCGGGCGTTAATTCAAGAAGAATTACGCCGTGTGCCGTTAGGTGACATTGCCGAAATCACCAGTGTGTTTCCACACGAAGATGACGGCGATGCCCATAATTACGAGTGCAATGTGAAACTGCGTGGCAGCGAGTTGGAATTGCGTAAAGTTCCTATTGCTACGCCACATATTGGTTTAGTCAGCACGCCCGCTGTCGGTGATTTAGTGTTATTGACCTACCTCGGCGGCGATATGAATCGGGCGGTTATCAGTGGACGCTTGTATTCTGATAGCGCACGTCCACCATTACACAAAGAAAGCGAATTTCGTTTGGAAGTACCACCCAAAGGTAAAACTTCTATCAGCATCAATAAAGAAGGCGATTTAGTTTTAACCACAGGCAAAACGATAGTCACCTTACACGTTGATGACAGCATCGAAATCGTATCCGAAAAAGATGTGAAGTTAGACGTGAAAGGCAATGTAGCAGTGAAATGCACCGATTGTAAGATTGACGCTTCGGGTAAAATCGACCTCGGCTCAGGCGGTTCTGGGGTAATTACCGAAACCAGTCATAAATGCTATTTCACAGGCAATGCTTTAGTGGGTTCAAAAAACGTCAAAGCCAAGGATTAATCATGCCCGCACCGACCGCGCAAGTATTAGAAGGGATTGCCACAGGCGCGTTGCAAAGCGCGGGGATTCGTGGACAAGATGCCGCAGGTTTAGCCAAAGCGATTGCTCAAAGCACCGCTCAAGCTCTCAGCTTATTTGTCAGTCAAGCGATGGTTTTGCCTGGTGTTCCAGCGGTTGCGCCGCCACCTGCTTTGAGTGGCAGTACCGTTGGACCGGGTATGTTAATGCCGCCACCCGCAGGCGGGCCGATTGCCAGTCAATTAGAAGGTTTAGCCAATGCCGCTTTAATGGCGAATGGCATACGCGGTGAAAACGCAGGCGATTTGGCCAAAGTGCTTGCCGCCAGTTTAGCCCAAGCGATTCAATTATTTACCGTTCAAGTACAAGTTGCCCCTGGTATTGCCATTGCGGGTTTAGTGACCACCAGTCCAGGAATGTTAATGTAATGCCTGCACCAACAAAAGCTCAACTCGAACCTTTAGTGAAAGCCTTTATGCTACAAAACGGTTTACAAGGACAAGACGCGCCAGCCTTGGCGGGAGCAATTGCCGAAGTCATCGCCCAAGCCTTGACCATGATGACCTTACAAGTACAAGTCGCGCCGGGAATTGCTTGTTCACCAGCGGCAACAGCCGCACCGGGACGGTTATTATGAGTGATGACTTAAAAACCGATTTGCGTTTGGTCTTTGTCGAAGACGATGCAGGAATGCGTATTGATTTAGCAGGTGAGAGTGAAGGCAATGCCGCGACTTCCAGCACAGAAAACTTAACTCAAGCCCTCATCATGCGTTTATTGGTTGACCGAGGCGAATTAAGCAATCTAGCTCACCCGCGTTATGGCAGTCGTATTACTGAATTAATCGGACAAACTTTAGATAGAGCCAACTTAGAACTCATGCGCCGTTATGTAAAACAAGCCTTACTCAGTGACCCACGCGTGACCGAAGTATTAAGCGTCAGCGTCACACCTCAGCCCCAAACAGTGGGGGTGGTAGATATTCAGGCGCGTGTAAAAGCAATTGATGGCAGTTCTGCCGACATAGGAGTGAAATTCAATGCGCTCTGATAGCCCTTTTGATACCAAAGACTTTAGCCAAATCACCAATGACTTATTGGATTATTTGGCATCGGGTGAAAACGGTCGTCCCGCTTTAACTGACCGTAATGAAGGCAGTGTGATTCGCACTTTAGCCGAAGCCTTTGCGCGTGAATTAGCGGTGTGTTATCAACAATTACGTTATGTGTATCAATATGGCTATTTAGATACCGCTGAAGGTGTAGCGTTAGACAATGTCGTTGCCTTGTTAGGCGTGAGTCGGCAAAGAGCGGGACATATCGAGGGCAATGTCACCTTTGCTCGTCCACAACCCGCGCCTGAGGATATTCCTATTCCCGCCAGTACCCAAGTGTCAGGACGTGATGTACCGTTGTTTGCGACTGCTTCAGCCGCTGTATTATTAAAAGGCAATACCGAAATCAGCGTCAAAGTACGTTCCTTAGAACCCAGTAGTGAAGCAGTGAAAGCGAACGCACTCAATTTGATGCCGCGTCCGATTTGGGGTATTGATACCGTTATCAATCCAACCGATTTATTATCTGTACAACGCGAAGAAAGCGATGCCGAATTACGCGCCCGCACCAAAAATTTATTACAAACCGCTAATCTCGGTACAACCGCCGCTATTGAACAAGCGGTACGCGCTTTGGGCATTGCACAAGTGATTGTCCGCGAAGATATGCAAAAAGCGGGGGTAGTCGATGTGGTGTTGGGTGATACCGACATTAGCGCGGATTTATTAGTACAAGCCAAAGAAGCCGTACAACGTGTGCGCCCAGCAGGGATTCGGGTCAATGTTTTCTTAAGCAATCAAATTTTGATTGGTGTGACTGCCGTGTTGGTTTTACGAGAAGATTATCCACTCGCACAACAACAAAGTATTATCGAACAAATCAGCAAAGACTTGGTGAGCTATTTCGCCAGTTTAAAAACAGGCGAATTAGTGTTGTTGACTAAAGTCAGAGCCATTTTAACCGCGCCGACTGAAATCGCTGAATTAGTAGAAAACAAATCCATTTTCAGTTCGTTTAGCTGGCAAAACGATACGCTGAATAATGTCGATAATAGCCATTTAGCCACCAATGGCGATATTCGCATTGAAAGTAATGAACGTGCTATTCTCGATGTGCAACGTTTACCTTTAGCATTGAGTTTAGAACCGCCTGTGTTGAATGTATGGTTAGACATTTTAATTGACACCATTGCAGGAACAATTGAGCCAACAGTGGAAAACTTAACGCAAAAAATCACGCCTTATTTAGACACGCTTAAAGTAGGCAATAGCGTCAGTTATGTTGACTTACAAGACGCGCTCGGCTTGGGACAATACAACAGTTTGCAATTCCGTTTATTACACAGTCAAACCAATTTAACCGTTGAGTTAAAACAAACAGCTGACAGTGATAGTTTAAAAGCCCGTGAAAAATTACGTCTCGGACGCATTGACATTAAATAGGTGTCTCTATGATTGATAATCGCTATCGCCGCCAACGTTTACTTAAAATCTTACCTGAGGTGTTTGCTCAAACCGCTGAGGATTCTGTTTTGTCGACAGTAATCAATAGCATGGCAAATACCTTGGCGGAAGTCGATAGCGCACTGGTACGAATTCAACGTGACCATTGGTTCGCCTTTGCTAACGGTGAAGCGGTCAGTGATGAGGCCTTGAGCGCGTTAGAGCGATTGGGTGATTTATTAGGCATTGTGCGTTTACAAGACGAAGCCAGCGAAAACTATCGGCAACGTTTAGAACTGACTGCAAAAATTCTTCTGCGCGGTCTCACTACACCGCGTTCGATTTTAGAATTAGCTATTGTCACGCTGGGCGCAGAGCCTTGTTTGAAACAAAGCACCGAAAAAGATGCGATTTTGGCAATTGGTTTGCCTTTGGGAACACGAAAAAAATGTACCCAATGTCACAATCCGCAAGCCGTGTGTCCCAACAAAGCACAGCAAGTTTTAACTATCAGTCTGACGGAAAACCCACCGCAACAATTACAGTTCAAATCTAATGGCGCATTAGCCACAGGCGCGCATTTTTCTGTGATGAGTGACAGTTTGACCGAAGACGTGCCACAAGTGCATTTACAAGCTTTAAATCAAGCTATTCATTACCCGATTCTGCAAAACATTGCGACAGGTGAAATGATGTTATTTGCGGGGGTGATTAATGTCGGTGAAGTATTAAGCATTTGGCCTGAAGTGACCGAGGCAGAAGACGTGCAATTTGATAGTTTTAGCGAGGTTGATGCCCATAACTGGCAAACGCATTATCGTTCAGGCAGTGCAGTCTTAGTCAATGTACAAGGACAAGCGCGAACGGTAAACCAATCTATCTATTATCTCGCGGGTAAAACTTTTCCTGCTAAAGACGTGGCCATTGATGACCCGAAAGCCCCACGTTTTGCCGATAATCAAGCCCGCGAAGGCACGCGTTTTGCCGATGCCCTCAGTGCGGGCGACAGCTTTGATAGTAAAGCCGCTTTTGCCAATGATACAGCGCAAACTGGCGCGAAATTTGGTGGCTCAAGCCAAATTGTACGCACACCGCGTATTATTGCGGGTACAAATGAATGGCTTTATAACACTTATAACAAACAAGATATTGCCGCGATTGCAGGTGAACAGGTAGGGGATTTATTTAATAATGCCCCTGATGATAAACCCAACGCGCCAGCCTTATTAACGCTATCGTGGTGGAGCAGACCACCTGCTACTTTTCATTTGCGTATTGCGCGTAATGCGTGGGTAAGACAAGCAGAGCAACGCGGCGCGACCCACCTGTTTTCTCGTTGGTTACAACAAGTGAAAGCCGCTGGGGTTCGCGCTTTGCTGGATTATCCTGAAGAGCCTTTGCGCGAAATACAATTCAACGACAACAAACTCGATTTACAAACACAACAAACTTGGCAAGACACGCATCTTTTAACCGAACAAGCACTGACATGGCAAGTCGCACAAGAACTGAAAGAAAGTCATGCTTTAAATGAAGGTGCGCCAATTTGGTCAGGTGTTTTTGACCGAACTCGTTTAGATTCATCTAGTTTTCATGCTTAAGACAGAAACACAATAAAAAGGGGAAGCCAGTGGCGCAATATGAAATTCAGACCTTAAGCGGACGCTTGACTATTGAGTTATATCAACTCGATGGACAACTTATTTCAAGCATAACGCAAACAAATTTAATTACCAATGCAGGTAAAAACGTAGTTGCCCAATTGTTTATTGGCGCGATTGAAGGCAAAGCAGATATGAGTATTGCTGTCGGCGATAGCAATGTTTCTGTGGCTGTTCAAGACACTGCTTTAGGGCATCAATTAGATGAAGCCAGTGTAGCGATTTCTGCTATTAACAGCGCGATAGTTGACGGCATATCACGCGCGGCTGTGAAATTAAGTGCGGCGTTTCCTGCATTAGAAAGTGGTAAAAGCCAAACATTACGCGAAGCAGGTGTGATTATGCGTTTTTCCAATCGTGAACCTGTATTGTATAACCACGTTAATTTTGCCGACATCACGCGCACAGATAACGTACAAATGACTTTAACTTGGGAGGTATTATTCTAATGGCTGACAGACCTAATCCATACATTCGTAAAGACCCCGGCGATATTATTCGTAGCGGCGATTGGAATGAATTACAAATTAAAGCCCGCGAAGAAATTTACGCTCATAACCACAGTGGCGGTGATAAGGGGATACAAATTTCAGGCGCAGGCATTGACCCTAAATCAGACGTAATTATTAATAGTTTAATTACTAATGATTTAACTATAAAAGGTAAAGCGATATTGGGCGATATTCAAAACTTGTTAGATACAGTTAAAAATTTAACGAGTAATAAAGTGAATAAAGCAGGTGACACAATTAACGGTGATTTAACTGTTTCAGGTGTATTAAATGCAAAAAACTTAAAAATTAACAATCAAGATTTAACAACGAGTCTTGATACTAAGCTAGATAAAACAGGCGGAACAGTTAATGGTTCTATTGAAATAACAAATACTTTAAATACCAATAGTTCAATTACTATTGGTGATAAAAACGTAAAAACTGCTTTAACTAACGAAGGAATATTGCGTTTAAAAGGTTCAGCTCCTCAAATTGATTTTATTGATTCTGACCATAATGATTGGGCAATTCATGTTAATTCCAGCAAAATGTATTTTATTCGCCAACCATGGAGTTTTACTGACCTTGTACTTGATGGCACTGGTCGTGTTGGCGTTGGCACAGACAATCCAAGTGAAAAGTTAGAGGTTGCAGGTCGCATTAAAGACCAAACAGGTTATGTGATGCCAATCGGTACTATTCTTTCTTATATGGGAACAAGCGCGCCTCAAGGTTGGCTAATCTGTGATGGCAGTGCTATTCCTTCGGCCTATTCCGATTTAATTGCATTAATCGGTGCAACAACGCCTAACCTACGAGGCAGAACATTGATTGGTTCTGGACAAGGTGCAGGCTTAACAAATCGGACGTTGAAAGATATAGGCGGTGAAGAAAATCATGTTTTATCGGCGAATGAAATGCCTTCACATCAACATCAATTCCCAGGTGATGATGGTTTAGGTTCATGGGTAACAGCAGCTTATGCTATCAATTACGATGCAACGTCTGGAGGAGGTAATGGGCGTATGTATTGGACTGGCGCAACAGGTGGCAGTCAAGCGCATAACAATATGCAACCTTTCTTTGTAGTCAACTACATTATTAAATGCTAGAAAAAAGCGGCAAATGCCAGTGATGATAACTAGTATTTAGTATATATACCCAATGAAACTTGAATAATAACTCATGCAAGCACAACTCGAAAAACGATTAAATTCATTACGCAAAGAATACGCTCAAGGTGAGCAAGTATTAAATGAATTAACCAATAAACAACACGAATTACAACAAACCATGCTGAGAATTCAAGGCGCAATCCAAGTATTAGAAGAAGAATTAGCCTTGGCGAATCAAAATGATGCCGAAACCTAATTAAACCGCGCTTATGACCTTTTCTTTGTTTACCCAAGACGGCGCAATTATCAACGCGCAAAAACCACTTAACGTGATACAAACGTTAAATCTACAAATGCGCGTTGAAACTAATAGCGAATTAACAGCCAATAGCACTTTTATTTTAAAAGCTGTTGACGAATTAGTAGAAATAAGCAATCTACAATTAAGCTGTGATGCGGGGGTATTTCAATATAACAAAACAATTAGTTGGTTTATTGCAGATTGGGCAGAAGAAAAACCCCTGAATAAAATTCAAATTCAATTAAAAACAGCTAATCCAAACTGCAAAGCACGCATCAAAATATTCACCAATGGCTATTGGTTGCCTTTAACTCCCGTTGACATTATTAATTTAAATAACGCACAAATTATTTCACCTGTTTTCGCTAGTAAAATAATGGTGGAATTGGTCACAGCGGGACAATATACAGGTTTATGGAATGCAAATCCGACAGAAATTAGCCAAATACAATTATTTGCTAATAATGCCCCTGCTAATATTGAAATTAATCTAGCTCAGCAAAAAGCAGTCTTTAAGCAAACAGGTTTATTATCTACCTTCGGTTGGAAACTAGCTAATTTTGCTGAGCAAATTAATCAATACATAAAACAACATCCTGACACAGATACTATTCCGTTACAAATTCAAGCCAATATATCAGGTAAGTTTTATCTTGATTTTAAACCTGTTACACAACAAGTTATTATTCAACAAAAACAGACCTTATTATTAAGTTGGCAAAGCACAAAACCACCGTCTGCCAATACTGTTATTGATTTTAATGTAACAGAAAAAGCAACCTTAAATGAAATAACCTGTTTAATTGATTACACGCCGATTGCAGAAAAATTATGGTTTTTGCCGACTAATAATCACGAAAATAATGCCCAATTTATTGATGAATATAGTCAAACTGCACAACGTTTTAATACTCATGCAGATTATCTTGATTTAATCGGTATTGATATTCAATTAATTAAACGCAGTGATACAGTAAAAGCAGTATTAGCTTTGCATCCTGATAAATGTGGCTATCCTGCTAAGCAACCTTATAACGGTGCGCTATTAACGATTGATAATAATAGTCAATGGCGAAATAATTGGCTGACGCTTTCTTTTAATCATCCTTTACGTTTAACTGATGCTAACTGGTGGATAGTATTAACAGTGCAAGAAGGGGAGGCATTGTGGCGTTTAGCTGAAAAAGATGATGCTTTATTAATAGTAGATAAAACCCTATATTTAAAAAAACCAACAAATTGGTTAATTATTGATAATAACTTGTCATTACAAACACGCTTACGTTTAATTGATACCACACCTAACTATTTAACACACGTTAATATAAAACGAGGTGATGTAACACAAGAAATTAAAATCAAACAAAATAATCCGATTGAACCTTATTTATTAACAGTCACATCCGAACAACTCAATGCGCTTAAGCCCGCCGATAATACACAATTAACATTTGAAATAATCGCGGATGCTGAAGGAATTATTGAATTAACACAATTGCGTATTGGTTATACTATTTAATTATGCTAACGACATTGGAAGATTTTTTATTATATGCCATTAAGCCCTTGTTACCGTCTAATGTAACTTTACTAACAGGGGTATCAGTTAATGAATTTAATAGTACACAATCCACCCTTATTATTCATGCTAATAATTTACAGATATTAAAAAATACACCCGCTGATAATCAACGCGATAGCGTATTTTTTACTAAGCGTTATGTTTTTAAAGCGGCTAAAACGCAATCGGAATTTATTTTACCTATTGATGCACAAGGTGAAATATTAGAAGTTGAATTTATGGGTGGTAAATTAGCAAAACCACACGATGATTATTGGCTAGAAAGTAACAAATTATGTTTTTATCGTGCGCCCAGTATTGATTTTAGTGTATTAGTTCGAGAAAACTCAGCGCGAGGTTATCAAGAAATACAATCCTGTGTTATTGATTTATGGCTTGAGGCTTATGATTTGCAACGCGCAACATCGAATGATATTTTAAGTGATGCCTTAGCCGCTAGTTTAGCCGTTTTTATTGATGTGGATAGATTAGAATTAACGCAGAAAACAATAGCACAAACTAATTTAATTTTTAGTTTACGTTTATTAAAACCTGAATTAAGGTTAGTAAAAATCGATAATTCAGGGCAATTAGAAAATAAAACTTTTGTCTTTAAAGTTTTATTAAATCTTACCGCTCAACTTGAAGAGCGTGTTATTTTTGGTACAGCGGAAACTGAATCTTATATTGAGAAAATTGAAATTCAACAGCAGCGTGAGTAATTTCTTAAAACGCTATGATGGTAGAGACGTTGTATTTATATTAATAATTACCTTAGCATTTGATAGAAGCAGGTAGCGATTTTAAGCTTTTTCATTTAACTGAGTCGCTAATAACTTATTTATTTTCATTACTTCAAATTAATCGTTCTTGTTATTTACTGAAGTTACGCAAATGTAGGGGCAAAACATTTTTGCCCTTTAGTAACTTGAATAACAACACCGTATTTGTCCCAACAAAATCCCCAAAACGTATAAAATAGCCACTCGTATTTTTATCACAGAGACAGCTTTTTATGACTGATAACAACAAAAACCCCCGCGCCTTTTCTTCTTTAGTAGTAGACGGCATGGAACGCGCTCCTAGTCGTGCCATGTTACACGCGGTGGGCTTTAGCAACGACGACTTCAAAAAACCGCAAATCGGCATCGCCTCCACTTGGAGCATGGTCACGCCTTGCAATATGCACATCAACACCCTAGCCGATGATGCGGCGCGTGGCGTGAACTTAGCTAACGGCAAAGCGGTGATTTTCAACACCATCACCATCTCAGACGGTATTTCGATGGGAACAGAAGGCATGAAATACTCGTTAGTATCACGCGAAGTCATTGCTGATTCGATTGAAACCGTAGTAGGTTGCCAAGGTTTTGATGGCGTGGTGGCGATTGGTGGTTGCGATAAAAATATGCCGGGCTGCATGATTGCGATTTCACGTTTAAACCGTCCTGCGATTTTCGTTTATGGCGGCACGATTTTGTCGGGTTGTCATAACAATAAAAAACTGGATGTTGTTTCGGTATTTGAAGCAGTCGGCGCACGCGCTAACAATAAAATTGATGATGCTGAATTAGCGGCAATTGAAGCGAAAGCCATTCCGGGTGCGGGTTCGTGCGGTGGAATGTACACCGCCAATACGATGGCATCAGCCATTGAAGCCTTAGGGATGAGCTTGCCCAACAGTTCAGCGCAAGCGGCAATTTCACCCGATAAAAAAGTGGATTGTGAACGCGCAGGCTCTGCGGTTTTAAATCTTTTAGAAAAAGGCATTCGTCCTAGCGACATCATGACCAAAGAAGCCTTTGAAAATGCGATTACTGTAGTGATTGCTTTAGGCGGTTCAACTAACGCGGTGTTGCATATCTTAGCGATGGCAAACGCGGCGAAAGTGGATATTAGTTTAGATGACTTTACCCGCATTGGTAAAAACGTGCCGATGCTCGCGGACTTAAAACCCAGCGGTAAATACTCAATGGCGGAATTAGTCGAAATTGGCGGCATTCAACCCTTAATGAAAACGCTGTTAGCCGCTGGTTTATTGCATGGCGATTGTTTAACCGTGACAGGCAAAACTTTAGCTGAAAACTTAGCCTTAGCCCCTGATTATCCAGCAGGTCAAGATATGATTCATGACCTGACTAATCCGATTAAAAAAGACAGTCACTTGGTGGTGTTATACGGCAATCTTGCCACTGAAGGCGCGGTTGCCAAAATTACAGGCAAAGAAGGCTTAGTGTTCACAGGTACAGCTAAGGTATTTAATGCCGAAGAACAAGCCCTGCAAGCCATTTTAGACGGCTCAATTGTCAAAGGTGATGTGATTGTGATTCGCTACGAAGGCCCAAAAGGCGGTCCGGGTATGCGTGAAATGTTATCGCCCACTTCGGCTATTATGGGTAAGGGTTTGGGCAAAGACGTGGCGTTGATTACTGACGGGCGTTTTTCTGGCGGCACACATGGCTTTGTGGTGGGTCATATTACCCCTGAGGCGTTTGTAGGCGGCGCGTTAGCCTTAGTTGAAAATGGGGATTCAATTACCATTGACGCTGAAACCAATCAATTAACTTTGCATGTTAATGAACACGAGCTGGCGCGGCGTTTTGAATTGTGGCAACAACCACAGCCACGTTATACACGCGGCGTATTAGCTAAATATGCTAAGTTGGTTAATTCTGCGTCTTTGGGTGCGGTGACGGATAATTAGGATTAATTATCAATAACTAATTAAAATGTAGGTTAGTATTTTTTAATCTAACCTACATTTATTTTTTCAAATTTCGTATTTATTAGCTTTATGACCATTGATTATAAAAATTTAAATTTACACCGCGAAAAGATTAACTATTATATAGATGAGTTTGTAGTAAAACATTCGCTCACGCTACGTTCTAATGACTTTTATCAAAATAATAAAAAGAAAAGAGTTATTATCGGACGTGTCGGAGTTGAAGATGCCACTATTGATTTGCACATGAATATAGATGGAACAACAACAATTCAATATAAACTGGGAAAAAACCAAGAACTTGGCGAACATTTAGCAACTTATCTTTACAATACAATTAATCCTGATGAGTTTATTTCAGTTAATTATTCTCTTTCAGGTATCTATCAAAATGACATTGAGCCAATATTTGATGAATTAAAACTATGTAAAGATGATAATGGCAATATTGAGTTTGATTTAATTGTTCAACAAGATGTTGATATAAGAAAGTTAGTTAAAATTCAAAGTATTGAACATAATGATAGCATCACTGTTACGCATTTTAAAACCACAAATAAATTAACTATACAGGGTAGACCTTTATTTGTTTATCGTAGAATTATTTATTTAATGGCAGAACTACTTAATTTGAATGGATTACAAACTGTTCTAAGCAGAACAGAAGAAAATACAGCAACTATTGTACGAATAGAAGTTGCTAGAGATTATGTCAAAAACCAATTATGCGATTCATTTGATTATCTACCTAAGATAATACAAAGTTTTCTCGTTTCTGGTTGCTGTGTAAAACTAGCATCACCACAACTTCCAGAATATTCAATGTTATTATTTCCTGATTTGCGTGCATTAGAAGGGGTTTTAAGAACGATTCTTGGTGAATTTGGCATGTATCCAGAATCAGAACAATATGGTTTTGGTGCATTTTTTGATGTAGATAAAGGAATAGCTACATTTAAAAACGATTATATTAATAATGTAACAATATATAGTACGATACAACCGCTAGAGATGGCTTACACTTTTTTTAGAAAACACAGACATACTTTATTTCACATGAGTGACTTTGCTGATGCAAGCCGTAAAATTGATACTTTAGAAAAAGCACTTTCTTTAAGTAAAGATGTCTATGTTATTATCAATAGTATTTATAAATCGATAAACACAGAATCATGAAAAAATTAAGAGTTATTGAAAGCAGAAACATTATTGTAATTACTGCTCTGAATGATTATAACCCCCTTCAAAAACTTAATGACATAGCCGCTGAACTATCTGCTATTAACTTTAATGGCAAGGTTATTTTCGATTTATTATATACAAATGGTAATAGCAATAATCGTTTTGTAGGACTTTCATTTGATGGTCATAAATTTGATAGAACCTCTTTTTCTGTGATTTATGATATTGATGATATTATCAATCAAGAACAAAACGATTTGTTCTGTAAACACCCTAATCTATTAAAAGAAAGTGTTCTTTCTTCATCTGATATAAGTTTATTCAATTAATATAAAATCAAAAATAATAATATTTTTACGAATATTATGCTCTAAATTTTGTAGAGTCATGCAATTAAAAAATCATTAATTACTTAGTATAATTGGAAAGCAACCATGACTATCGAACTATTACGCCAACTATTAGGTTGGTGCGCCCTATTAAATATGGCTTTTTTATCGCTGTGGTTTTTATTATTTATATTCGCACATGACTTTATCTATCAACTGCATAATAAATGGTTTAAACTTTCATTAGAACGTTTTGATAGTTTGCATTATTTAGGTATGATGCTCTTCAAATTAGCTATCTTCTTTTTTAATATCATGCCTTATCTGGCATTATTATTCATGTAGTTGTCTGAATCAGGATTTTCAAGATGTTAGGATTAACAGGATAATATTGCTTGTTTATTCTAAAATCGTAACTGCTTAGCTGAATTAAAATTAAATCCTGCTAATCTTCTAATCCTATAAATCCTGATTCAGACAACTTTAAATTACCCATTAATAGTTTCATCAATAAAACCCGTAAATTAAATAACATCCCCATGCTCAATCCAGAATTCGTTAATTGGTTTAGAAATTCATCACCCTATATTCACGCGCACCGCAATAAAACCTTTGTGATTTTTTTTGGTGGTGAAGCGGTATTAGCCGAAGATTTTGAACACCATGTCCGCGATTTTGCATTATTAAATAGCCTAGGGGTGCGACTAGTATTAGTGCATGGTATTCGTCCGCAAATCGACCAACGTTTGCATGAACTAAACGCGCCAGTGAAGTTTCATAAATCCCAACGAGTCACCGATGATTTAGCTTTGCAATGCGTCAAAGAAGCCGCTGGTTTAGTGCGTCTTGCTTGTGAAGCTTTATTATCTTTTGGTGTAAGCGCGTCACCTTTAGCCAATGCCAAAATTAACGTGGTCTCAGGCAATTTTGTAGTGGCAAAACCGCTAGGTGTTATCGATGGTATCGATTATTGTCATACAGGCGAAGTGCGCCGCATCGATAATGAAGCCATTTGGGCGCAATTAAAGCAACATAATGTCGTGCTAATTTCACCCATTGGTTATTCACCCACAGGCGAAGTGTTCAATTTGTCAGCCGAACGCGTTGCCACCGAAGTTGCCATTGCACTAAAAGCTGAAAAATTAATTTTGCTAACCGAACAGCCCTGCACCCAACCTGATAACGCCCAACCCATACAACAAATGACCACCGCTGAGGCGGAGGCTTTTTTACAACAATCCCAACTCAATGCAAGTACCGTCTTGTCTTTAAACGCGGCAATACAGAGTTGTTTTGCGGGAGTGAGTAGAGTACATTTAATTGATAGACATATTAATGGCGCATTGCTGTTAGAATTATTCACCCGTGATGGTATTGGTACACTCATTAGTTTAACGCCCTTTGAAACCTTGCGCCCTGCTACACTTAATGACATAGCAGGTATTGTGGAATTAATTAAACCGCTAGAACAACAAGGTACCTTAGCCAGTCGTTCCCGCGAAAAAATTGAAATGGAATTAGCAGACTATATTGTGATTGAACGCGATGGCTTAATTATTGGATGCAGTGCGCTACATGTTCAAGATAACTATGGCGTTTGTGCCTGTGTTGCTGTACATACTGATTATCGCGGCTCAGCACGCGGTGATCGATTATTAACGGCGATTTATAATAAAGCTAAACAATTAACTATCGATACACTATTTGTTTTATCAACCCAAACAATGCACTGGTTTATTGAACGCGGTTTTTTACCGTCTGATATTAACAGCCTTCCCGACTCGCTCAAGGCACTCTATAATCCACAAAGAAACTCCAAAATTCTTTGTAAAAAAATGGAATGATACCCTTTTATGGCACAACATTTTGCTTGTCTTTCGCTATTACAAATTACCGACCTACACATTCTTGCTACGCCTCAAGAAATGTTATTGGGCATTAACACCGAGCATTATTTTCGTGCTGTACTTGATATGGCATTTGCTAAGAAACAACACTATGATTTAATTCTACTCACAGGCGATTTAGCGCAAGACCCGTGCAAAGCCAGTTATCAACGCATTGCGGGGTATTTAAAACCCTATAACACCCCTTGTGTGTGTTTACCGGGTAATCATGATAATTATTCATTAATGCAGCAAATTTTAAATAACGATCAGATTAATTGTCGCAAACAAATTATTTTAAATAATTGGCAAATTATTAATCTCAATAGCCAAATAGTCGGCGCACCTAATGGACGTTTAGCTAAACAAGAATTAGCCTTAGTTAAACAATGTTTAACCAGCCAACCGCATCTTAATACCTTAATTGCGGTGCATCATAATTGTCTGCCTACACAAAGCGCGTGGATGGACACCATGACTATTCAAAATAGCGGGGCCTTTTTAGATTTAGTCTCTCAATATCCACAAGTTAAAGTGATTTCCACAGGTCATATTCATCAAGCTATGGATACTTATTATGGCGATATTCGCGTTTTAGGTACGCCATCAACCTGTTTTCAATTTACACCCAAAAGCAAAGGCTTTAGTGTCGATAATACTGCACCGGGTTATCGGACTTTACAACTTTATGCCGATGGTCATATTGAAACTGAAGTCTTTCGTTTGCCTGATAAATTACATGAATTACAGGCGCATATAGGCGGTTATTAACGGGTCTTTTATTACATATTATTAACAATAAGCGGCGTTTAAACGGTAAAGTTTAAACGCCATTTTTTTATTCTTTTACTTAAAACATACTTATGAAATTAGTCACTTTTACCCATAATCAACAAACGCGTGTGGGCGCGATAATTGATAATTTTGTGGTTGATAGTTATGGCGACAATACCCTTCCTACGACTATGTTAGCGTTTTTACAAGCAGGTAATAACGCATTAACTGCATTGCAAACATTAATCGATAGCGGTTTGCATCGTATTAATGTAGAAGAGGTTAAATTACACGCGCCAATACCGCGTCCCAGTAAATATTTATCAGTGGGTTTAAATTATGCTGACCATATTGATGAAGTCGCTAAAGAAAAACCTGAATTCCCCGTGTGTTTTAATAAACAAGTCAGTTGTATTATTGGTACAGGCGATGCCATTTATCGTCCACACATTTCCGATAAATTAGATTATGAAGGTGAATTAGCCGTAGTCATTGGTAAACGTTGTCGTTATGTACCCGTTGAATTAGCACATGAAGTGATAGCGGGTTTTATGATTTCTAATGATGTCACTGTGCGTGATTGGCAAGTACGCACGCCAACGTGGATGCTAGGTAAATCCTTTGATACTTGCGGCCCATTAGGCCCGTGGTTAGTCACCGCTGATGAAGTGGGGGATGCGCACAACTTGAGCTTAAAAACATGGGTGGATGATGAATTGCGCCAACAAGCCAATACTAATCAAATGTTATTTTCTTGCGCGGAAATTATTGCTTATATGTCGCAAGCAATGACTTTAGAAGTGGGCGATATTATTACTACAGGAACGCCCAGCGGCGTGGGCGTTAAAATGAATCCACGCGGTTATTTAAAAGCAGGTCAAACCGTGCGTGTAGAAATTGAAAAACTAGGCGTATTAATTAATCACGTTATTGAAGAACCCGAAGATATTATTTATAAAGGTTAGTTAATAACTAGCGTTAATAACATATTGATTTATTAAATAGTAGGCTATTTAAATTATAGGGGCGAATTATATTCGCCCTTGTACAACCACTGGTTATTAAGGGCAAATAAGATTTGCCCTTACATTGATAAACTCTGCACAATTTTAGGGTAGTGCATCAAAAAAGTAGGTTAGTTAATATTAAACCTTTCGGAGTGCAAACCTAGGTTTGAACTCCAGCTAAAATGGCGTTTTGTTAAAACCTACTCTTTTGAAGCACTACCAATTTTAGATAGTAAATTTAATAGAGCTATAGTTTCTTAGTAATCACAGGACGCAAACTATAATTCATTAAATAACTGTGCTGATACTGATGAATTAAAAACAAGCTCGTCAATAAACTACTAATCGCTACAATTGCCAGTGACAACTGCCCATCGGGTAATAACCATTCCCCAATTAATGTACAAATAAACATCACCAATAATGGCAATAAATACAATAATAATGAAGCGCGTAATAATACCGCTTCATTAATAGCCACCAATACTTTATCGCCTATTTCAAGTTTTAACTGCGTATCGACATCGACTGCAACACTGCGTTTTTTAAAAAACTTATCTAATACCGAAGTCGCACAAGCCTCTTTTTGAATACAGCCCGAGCAAGCACTATTTTGACGGCTTTCTACATAAATTTGATGCCGTTCTATTTTGCTAATTACTGCAATTTCTTCAATCATGACACGACTCCGTTTTAAGATACTAGTAAAACAATTTACATTTGAATTTGTAATAAGCCTGTAGCATTTTGTAATTGTTGCCATTCACTAGGCGTATAAGTTTTAACACTCACCGCATGTAATCTACCATCTGAAAGTGGCTCATTTAAAGTCATTAATACTAATTGTTGTTTTTTAACAAGGCTCAAATCCGCAAACTGCTCACTAATAACGGTAATAGTTAAATCACAACCCGCGCCTTCAATAAAAACCTCAGCATTATTAATACCTGAAAGTATTAAAGCTTTAACGGTATCTGGGCTTAAAGTATTATCTTCATGACTGTGCTTTTCTTTTTCTTGTGCTAATGCCGCAGTTAATAAAGGTTGTAATTGCCCTTTTTCTTGCATTTCACTAACAATATCACAACCGCCAATTAATTCGCCATTAACAAATAATTGCGGAAAAGTAGGCCAGCGCGATATTTTTGGCAATTTTTCACGAATAAACGGAGCTTGCAATACATTCACATAAGTAAAAGGGATTTTTAATGAATTGAGTATTTCTACCGTTTTAGCTGAAAAACCACATTCGGGTTTTGTAGGAATACCTTTCATATATAAAATAATGGTATTTTCAGCTAATTGTTTGCGTATGGTTTCTTCGGTTTTACTGCTCATAATAATTCTCTGTTTGAATGGATTTATAAATGATTTAACACGCCAGTCATAAAACCTGCTCATAATTATAAAGCTTTGTTGCAAAGCTTTATTAACTTCTGGAGTTTTAATCATGACAAAAAAAATACTTGCTTTTGTATTACCGCTATTAATTAGCGCGCCTGCTGTGCAAGCGGGTGTTGATTTAATTGCTATTGGTCAAGTTGATGGTAATTATCAAGACCTTTCTGCTAAATCAGCTAGCACTTTAGAAAATGGTGTGGCGGGTAATATTTTAGGTGGCGTAGGTTCGGGTTTAGCGTATGCGGGCGGTAATACTTTTTTAGCCCTGCCTGATAGAGGCCCTAATGCGGTTGCCTATAACGCTACTATTGATGATACCACTTCTTATATTAATCGTTTTCACACTTTTAATTTATCATTAGCGGTTAATCCTAATTATGACGCATTAACTGTAGGTTCATTGCCTTATATTTTATCACCTGCATTAACCGCTACTACTTTATTATCTAATGGTAATCCTTTAACTTACGCACTTAATGGTGCGCCTTCTATCAATACCACCAGTAAATACTATTATACAGGTCGTTCTGATAACTTTAATCCTGCTCGTAAATCAACCAATTATTTAAATGGTCGTTTAGACCCAGAAGGTATTAGAGTTTCTAAAGATGGTAAGAGTATTTTTATTTCTGACGAATACGGTCCTTATGTGTATCAATTTAATCGTTCTACAGGTCGTTTAATTAAAGCTTTTAAATTGCCAAGTTATTATGCAGTTTCTAATTTACGCGCCTTTGAAAAAGGTGCGGACGGTGAAATTGCCGTTAATTCTATTGGCAGAACCACTAATAAAGGTATGGAGGGTTTAGCGATTACCCCAGATGGCAATACTTTAATCGGTGTGATGCAAACTGAATTACGTCAAGATACTAAAAAATATGTGCGTATTGTCAGTATTGATATTGCCACCAATGTCACACATGAATATGCTTATTTATTAACCGATGGTTCAGGAATTAGTGAAATTGTTGCTATTAATAATCATGAGTTTTTAGTTGATGAGCGTGATGGTAAAGGTTTAGGTGATGGCAGTTCTGCTGTAGTAAAAAAATTGTATAAAATTGATTTATCTAATGCGACCGATATTAGTGGTATTACCAGTATTGGTGCAGGCACAGCAGTGGTTAATAAAACTTTATTCCTTGATGTGGTTGCTAAATTAATGGCTAATGGTATTAATGCAACTGAAATCCCTTCTAAAATTGAAGCGGTGGCTTTTGGCCCTGATTTAGTGGTAAATGGTATTACTAAACACACTTTATTTATTGCCAACGATAATGATTTTTTACCCACAGTAGGCGGCATTAATAATCCTAATAAATTCTTTGTCTTTACTGTAGACCAAGCTGATTTACCTAACTTTGTACCTCAAACAATTGCACCTTTAGCTATTGATAATAACGATAGAGGCTAATTAGTTTTTTACAGTGGGGGTTATTGAATTAACCCCTACTATTTTTTAGTATTTATCTTTTCAACTTCTTTATTTATTAAATTCATACGCGGCAACATTTGTTGCTCTGCCCATTGTTTTAAAACCAGCAATACAGGTTCTAAGGTTTTGCCAAATTCAGTCATTGAATATTCTACTTTAGGCGGTACTTGTGCGAAGACTTCACGTTTAATTAAGCCATCATGCTCTAATTCGCGTAATTGATTAGTTAATGTGCGCTGGGTTAATTTAGGTAATAAGCGTTGTAATTCATTAAAACGGCGTGTTTGTTCTAAAATTCTAAATAAAATAATCGCTTTCCATTTTCCGCCATAATGTCTAAGGTTGCCTCAACGGGGCAGTTTATATAGTCTGGGTGACGTTGTTTACGCATAAATTTTAGCCAATAGTATCAAATAAGATACTTAATACCCTATTAGTGCGTACTTTTCAATGACTATTTAAGCTGTTACAGTGCCACTCGTTTTTTAAATTATCACTTCGGAGTATAACCCATGCACGCTTTATCCACTGAATTATTCTGGTTGACCTTAACTATAATGATGACTGCCATTATTTGGATGCCCTATATTGTTAATCGTTTAATTGAAAATAGTCCTATTCCCGCTTTAATGAATCCACAACCTGACTTGCGCCCTAAGGCATTATGGGCAGAGCGTTTAATGCGCGCTCATGCTAATGCGGTGGAAAACCTAGTTATTTTCGCGCCTTTAGTGTTAATAATTCAACAAAACAATTTAGTCAATTCGTCAACGGCTTTTGTGTGCATGATTTTTTTCTTTGCACGTTTAGCGCATGTTTTATTATATGTTTTTGGCGTACCTTTACTTAGAACGATTGCTTTTTTTATTGGTTTTTTATGCCAAATGAACTTAGCTTTAACTATTTTAAATTCATAGCCATAATTAGAATTTTCAAGATTGAAGAATTAGCAATAAACTATTCTATTATTTTTAAATGTGATAGTTTTGTATTGGTAATGTTAAAAATAGATTAATTGGAGTTCAAAGCTTGCTTTGTACTTTATTGTTTTATGTTACAAAGCAAGCTTTGGACTCCATTGTATTGTGTAACTTTAGTTACAAAGCAAAGTTTTGCACTCTAGTTATTAATCAATTAGTATTAAATGTTTTTCAGCAAAATATAAAATGTTATTACTTTCTTCTAAACGCAACGCTTGCAAATGTTGACCTAAACACACAGGACTTTGGCATTCACCTGTTTTTGGGTCAAAAATAAAACCGTGCATAGAACAACGTAAATTCTCACCTGAACGATCAAAAATATCATTACGTTCACAATTAAGCGGACGCTGCATGTGCATACAATGATTAATATAAGCGTAAGGCTTATCTTCAAAATTAAAAATCATTGCCGTGGTTACTTTATTTTTAAAAGTAATTGCGCGAATAATAAAACGATTTTGTTTTAATTCTTCTAGGGTGCAAATGGCTTTTAATTTTTCAGTCATGCTTAAGTTACCAATGCGCAGATAAGTCTTCTAACCACGTTTTCAACCGTGCTGTCGTTTGCTCTTTTTGATTTTCTTGGTCTAACACTAAACCCATAAATCGATTATCAATAATCGCTTTAGAATGATTAAAGTTATAGCCTTCAATACTCCAATCACCAATAAAGCTGGCATCACAATTTTCAAAAGCGCAATAAATATAATACAGCGCGTCTACAAAAAAATCGGGATAGGTTTTTTGATTACCCAAGCCATAAAGCGCGATTTTTTTACCACTAAAATCATAGCCTGCGAGTTTGGGTAAAAACTCTTCCCAACTCTCAGTGGCGTTACCTGTGGATAATCCCGGTAATTGCCCTTCAGCATAAGTGGGTGAGCCGATTATTAATATGTCATATTGCAATAAATCTTCAACACTAGCAGTGCGAATATTCACGGGTTTAGCGGCAATACTCGCGCCTAATAATGTATGGATTTCTTTGGCAACGCGGCGAGTATTACCTGTATCCGTTCCAAAAAATATGCCTATTTTTGTCATAATAATCTCGCTGTTGACTAAAGGTTAATTGTCAAGCCACCCATTGTGGAATATGGAGTGCTTGCATAATAAATTCCACTGATAATGCCGTTAAAATCATGCCCATTACTCTGATTAATATAGACGCGCCATTATGACCAATCACTTTAAATATAGGCGTGGCGGCAAGCATTAATACTAAGGTAATTAATAAAATTGCTGATATAACCCCTGCGGTTTTGGCTTGCTCGATAATAGAGTATTGATGATTATCAGTTAATAAAATCGCCGCTAAAATTGCTCCAGGGCTGGCAATTGAGGGTATTGCCAACGGAAATACTGCAATATCGTGTCCTGCTTCTCTTTCTTTATTGGTAATACTTTCATCACCAAAAATCATTTGCAAGCCAAATAAAAATAAAATAATACCGCCTGATAATTTTAATGAGACTAAATGAATCCCCATTTTATCGAGTAGTATTTCACCAATAACCACCGCGCTGAGTAACACTAAAGCGGCATAAAAAACTGATTTAATCGCCACTTTTCTACGCGCTTTAGGTTCTAAACGGCGTGTTAAAGCAAAAAAGATAACCAATGTGCCAATTGGGTCAATGGTTGCCCACAATATCATGGCATCGTGTAATAATTTTTCAGTCATAAGCGATAGTTCAAAAACGATTTTTAAGGACTTTTAGTGTACCTTATTTTTATCGTTAATCGCTGATAACTAACTCAAGTTACGCAAAGGTTATCAATGTAGGGGCAAATAATTATTTGCCTAGGTAACAAGCGATTGTTGTATAAGGGCAAATAATAATTTGCCCCTACTAATTAACCGACTTCTCTTTTTTCTGTATCTTTTAAAACTAATTCAATATCGCTTTCACCACGCACTACGTTTTCAGTAATAATACAACGCTCAATATTGTCGTGTGAGGGAATATCAAACATGGTTTTGCGTAATATGGTTTCTAAAATACTCCGCAAACCTCTCGCGCCTGTTTCGCGTTGAATGGCTTGATTGGCAATTTCAATTAATGCTTCGTGAGTAAATTCTAATGCCACGCCATCAAAACTAAATAATTGTTGATATTGCCGCGTGAGCGCGTTTTTAGGTTCAGTTAATACTTGAATTAATGCTTCAACGCTTAAGGGTTCTAATGGCGCGAGGACGGGGAATCGTCCAATAAATTCTGGAATTAAACCAAATTTGCGTAAATCGCTAGGCTGAGTGGCGTTGAGCATTTCTTCCAAACTGGGTTTATCGTCGGGATTATTAACTGTGGCATGAAAACCAATCGCCGTGCCTTTGGGAACTAAGCGTTTTTCAACGTGGCTTTCAAGGCCCGGAAACGAGCCGCCTGCGATAAATAAAATGTTGCGCGTGTCTAACAAGGTGTCTGTGCCTTCTTTATTGCGGTGCGCTTTGGCGGGGATTTTCACTTTTGAGCCTTCCACTAAGCGCAATAAAGCTTGTTGCACGCCTTCACCTGACACGTCACGCGTACCTGTTTGTTGCTCTGGACTGCGGGCAATTTTGTCGATTTCATCTAGGTAGACTATGCCCCACTCAGCTTTGCCGATATTACCTTCGGCAACATCGAGTAGGCGCACTAAAATGTTTTCAACATCATCACCCACATAACCCGCTTGGGTTAAGGTGGTCGCATCGGCTACCACAAAAGGCACACCGACAATTTTAGCCAGTGTGCTGGCTAGCAAGGTTTTACCCGTCCCCGAAGGGCCGATTAATAAAATATTGGATTTACCAATTTCGACTTCTTTGTCATGAATACCCAAACCCGCATCACCGCTTTCATGTTTTAAGCGTTTGTAGTGGTTATACACCGCAACCGAGAGAATTTCTTTAGCCAAATATTGCCCGATGACGTAACTGTCTAAGTATTCTTTGATTTTGGCAGGAATAGGCAAAGTGGTTTGCATTTCTGCGAGTTCTTTTTTCTTGCTCCAACTGCTCACCACTTGATGCGCTAGCAGAACGCAAGCCTCGCAAATATAACCTTCCGCGCCCGCAATTAAGGGGACGCTGGGGGATTGTTTGATGCCACAAAATGAACAGTGTTTGCTGGTGTCGCTCATGGGGTTGCTCCGTTTTTGGTGTCCACGAAAATCACTAAAACCACGAAAAATAAATAAAACTTTTCGTGCTTTTCGTGTCTTTTGTGGACTAATTAATCACTCAAACTCGCCAGCCATGCTCTTTGGCAAGTGCGTTGACTGCGTTCTTGTAATAACTGCCGTATTTGCGGCGTGGCTTTTTTTAACGATAAGGTTTGCGCTTTGTGTATCGCCTTGCACAACACTAAATGAAAACCCAACTCTGACTCTAACACTTCACTAATCGCGCCAGTGTCTAACTTAAATAAAGCCTCATCTAATTGCGGATACAGCTTACCGCGAGGCACACGTCCTAAAAAACCGCCTTGCAGAGCAGTAGGACATTCGGAATGTTTTAAGGCTAGGTCAGCGAATTTATAAGGTTTCTTTTGTAAGTGTTGATGCACCGTTTTAATGCGTTGCAACGCGCTTTCGCGGGTATTTTCAGCATACTCATCATTAATACTAATCAAAATATGACAGGCTTCGCGTTGCTCGGGGCGATGAAATTTTTCACTATGCAAATGATAGTACAAGCCTATTTCTACTTCGCTAATGCTAGGCGAACGCGCGGCTATCATCTCCAGCACCGCATTAACTTTGCATTGGCGTTGCAAGGCACTACGCAAGCTCTGCACGGTTAGATTATTTTTTTGTAATTCGCTTAAAAAAGACAATTCATTGGGGTAGCGTTGTTCAATCTCAGCATAAGCGGCATCGACTATATTGCTAGGAATAATCACGCCTGTGGCCTCAGCAGAATTGAGTACCCGATTTTCTAGGCTGATTTCTTTAGCCGCATGAGCCTGTAACTGTTGGCTTTGCACAGGCTCTAATTCGCTGGGCGTTTTTTTAAATAAAGCCAGTGAGGCTCTTAATAAAATATAAGGATTCGATGCGCTAGCCGTCATGCGCTTACTCCGACTCAGGTTCGATAAAGGTTTCAGGGTTAGCAGGTGATAACACGCTTTCAGGGACTTGCAAGGTTTTATTAGGGAATCTAACGTGGTATTGAATCAGCTCAGGGCTACGAATCACTTTTAAAATTTCGCCTTCTGTGCCTTTGGTAAATAACACATTGCCTTGAATGCCTAAATCACGCTCACAAACCACTTTGTCGCGGAATTCAAAACGGCTCGGAAACCACGGCTCATCGACACCAATTAACTCTTCAATGCGACAGCCCACCATGCGCCCTTGACTTAAAAAATGCACGGTGAAGATGATTTGGTCTTGTAAAAACGTGCCGACTTCCACCACATTGCCAACACTGCCACGGCGCACTAATAAGTTACCGACTTCTTTGCCCGGATAAGTGCCATCGTTGCGAATGTTGCGCGTGACGCGAACTGCTTCACCAAAATCAAATCGACCTTCGTCAAAGCGTTCGGGGTTCATAACTTTATATCGCCTAAAGAAACAAACGCGGTTTGTGGCTCACCCATGCTAAAGACTTTAAAGACTTTTTCGGTTTGCGCGTCTGAGTTGACAAAGTCTTGATAAGCCCGTTCGAGTAATACTCTATAGCAAGCGCGTTGCGCGGTTTCGTCTTCGGGCAGTTCGATTTTAGTTAGATAATCGTGAAAGCGTTGCAAGATGTGCAAACGATTAACATGCACAATGCTAGGCGAATACTCTAGCTCAAAGTAATTTAAAAAATCTTCGGCGGATTCGAGTTCTTGCAATTCTTCTTCAAAGGTTAAAGCGTCATCTTCTAAGGCGTTCATAGTGGACCTACTAGGGCAGTGTCTTTGCTGAATAGATAAAATGCCAACATCACAAACAAGGTGACGGTAATGGCGGTGATGAGTTTTTCGGTTTTGTCGTTCATAGTTCCTCCTTTTTAAGTTTGTTGTCCACGAAAGGCACGAAAAGCACGAAATTTAAAATCCTTCCTAACCCCTCGTTCCCACGCTCTGCGTGGGAATGAATCCTGCGCCGCTCCTGCGGTGCGTGACGCGGGAGCGTCACTGGCGGCATTCCCACGCCTGAGCGTGGGAACGAGTACGCGAGTACGTTGCCCTTACTTTCGTGTTTTTAGTGCTTTTCGTGGACTAAATAACGCTCTTTTGCCAATGCCAATAAATCCACCGCGCCTAAACGATTACAGTCATCTAAGCTGATTAACTTTTCAAAAATGGCAATACTTAAAGGCAAACGCTCCAAACGCATGTTTAAAAAACCAATCGACTTGAGCGTGAACAAATACAAACGAATTTGCGTTAATTGGCTGGCATCGGCTTTTGTAATATGCTCAAGCTCTACGGCTTGCCAATCGTCTGGAAAATCCAGCGGTTGTTTAATAATGGCTAAAGCTTGCTCAGATATAGCTAGAGCTTCAGCGAGTCGATGCTGGTAATAATAAAAACGATTTAATGCCACCAACACATTAAGCGATTGCGGCGCGAGGGCATAAGCCTGTAACAACGCGGGTTCTGCCTCCTCTGTACCATAACTGCTTGATGCGATTGCTAATAACTCAGCCACGCCATCAATATCGGGCTGTTCAAAATACAAGTCTTGGGCTTGAAAATCTAATAAATCCATTAATGCTTTACCGTTTTAATCGTTACGGTCTGTTCATGACTACAGACATCTTCTGCGTCACAATGCGAACATTCATTGCTGTTTTTAACCTTAATTTGCGCGGCTTCTAACTCATCAAGTCGCGTGGTTAAACACTGAATGGCTTTACCAATCGGGTCAGGCACTAAGTGATGGTCTAAGTCAATGCCGCTGGCATTTTGAATTTTAATGCCCTTGCGCTGAATAATTCGGCCCGGTATGCCTATCACCGTACAACACGGCGGCACGTCTTTCACCACCACCGAATTTGCACCTACGCGCACTTCATTACCCAGCGTTATCGCGCCTAAAATTTTCGCGCCAGCCCCGACTAATACTTTATTGCCCAAAGTCGGATGCCGTTTTTCTTTATTCCATGTCGTGCCGCCCAAAGTCACGCCGTGATATAAGGTCACGTCATCGCCAATCTCAGCGGTTTCACCAATCACCACGCCTAAACCGTGGTCGATAAACAAACGTCTGCCAATGGTTGCCGCTGGGTGTATATCCACGCTAGTAATAAAGCGTGAAAAACCTGCTAATAACCGCGCTGAAAATCGCCATTGTTTTTTCCATAAAACGTGACTCAAGCGGTGCATTAATAAGGCTTGCACCCCCGCGTAAGTGAGCAAAATCTCTAGCACATTATTAGCCGCTGGGTCTCTGGCAAATACGCAACTCACGTCTTCGCGGCATTGTTGCCATAAACTCTGGCGCGACTGAGCCTTTAATTCAAAGGCATTAGGCATGATTGCCACCATTAGCGCGTTCTCCACGCCGTTTTGCCCACCACAGGCGGACGTGGAATAGTAAAAACTGAACCAAAATTGAGTTGCTCACGCAATAAAGCCTCAGCAGATTTGGCTGGCGCGGTGTCGTTAGCAGGGGTTTTTTGAGTGACTGCGTTCATAACGGCTGTCCTATCAATTAAAATGAAACTGAGTTAAATCCGCCGCGCTGGGCGAACGTTTATTAAGGCAAACAAAATCACGGACTTGGCTTAGCACTTGCTGGGCTTGGGTTTGACTGAGTTTGATGCCAATTTGAGCATAAGCATGAATCACCCCATGCGTCCCTGAATGCTTGCCCAATACCAAACTATGACTACGCCCGACAATTGCAGGGTCAACGCCTTGATAGTTATGCACGTTTTTCAGCAAACCATCGACATGAATCCCCGCCTCATGACTAAAAACCGCTTTACCAATCAAACTTTTACGGCTACCAATCGCGTCACCTGAGGCAATGGCGACTTGCTCTGATAACGCTGAAAAATTCTGCAAATCCACGCCTGTATCAAAACCATAAAGCTGTTTTAAACCCACCACCACTTCTTCTAAAGCGGCATTACCTGCGCGTTCACCCAGCCCATTAACAGTAGTGTTCACATGGGTTGCCCCAGCTAAGGCGGCGGCTAACGTATTCGCAGTGGCGAGTCCTAAATCATCATGCGCGTGCATTTCAATATCGCAATCAGTGATGGCGCGGAGTTGTTTAATGGTATCGAACACACCGAAGGGTTCGAGAATGCCCACGGTATCGGCAAAACGCACCCGCACTGCTCCCGCGTTTTGCGCGGTTTCAACGATTTTTTTTAAAAAATCCAACTCAGCGCGAGACGCATCTTCTAAGCCCACGCATACTTCTAAACCCGCATCAATCGCTTCACGCACACAACAATTAACAGTGTCTAACACCCAAGCGCGGGTTTGTTTGAGTTTGTGTTTGATTTGCTGGTCGGAGGCGGAGATGGATAAATCCACTAAACCGACATTTAAGCCCAAGCAGTCCGCTAAATCGGCTTTACGCATTCGAGACCAAACTAATAATTTAGATGGCAATTTTAAGCTGGCAATGGCTTTGATTTCTTCGCGTTCTTGCGCCCCCATTGCAGGAATGCCGATTTCTAATTCAGGCACACCTAAGCTGGCAAGTTGTTGAGCGATAGCGATTTTTTCGCTTAAAGAAAACGCCACGCCAGCCGATTGCTCACCGTCTCTTAAGGTGGTGTCATCAATGATGATTTTGCGTTTTTGCGCGGTCATGGCGGTTTTTCCTAAAACGGTAATCTTGAATCAGTTTTAAGCAACCGCTATGCCATGAATAAATGATGTGTAATGATTTGAATTTAAAGATTATTTGTTGATTAGCGTTTGTGTTTGTCGTTTAAGTAACAAAACAACACCGCTTTGGCGGCGGTTAAGCGCAGTAGATTGTTTGTTTTATAACAAACAAAAAAACACAGGAGTCCAATAGCTTTAGCTATTGGCGTAACATCTAACTTAAAATAGCTAAAGCTATTTAACTCCTAACCTATGATGACTATGAATCCAGCGCACAATATTAAACAATCGCTCAACCCCGCTTTTGCTAAATTAAAACCGCAATTAATTGAAATTGAACAATTCAGCAAACACGCGCTTGAATTAATTAATAGTATTAGTATCGATGAAAGCGAGGAGTTTCATAAAAACTGTTTAAGCGATTTTTTAAAAACGCTGTATTCAGATAATTATATTAATACCAATGAACGCAATGATTTAGTAATTCATAATGATAAAACCGCTAATAGTTCAGTGGCAGTAATTATTGAAACTAAAAAGCCCAGCAATAAAGCTGAAATGCTATTCCTAGATAATCTCAATAAAAAAGCCCTGCAACAATTACTCTTCTATTATTTATGTGAGCGCGTTAATCACAATAACTTGCAACTTAAATATTTAATTGCCACTAATAATGATGATTGGTTTATCTTTGATGCTCAGCTTTTTGAACGTTTATTTTATAACGACAAAACCCTAATTAAACAGTTTAAAGAGTTTCAACAAAAAGCCAGCTCAGGCAATACTACTGAGTTCTTTTATAAAAACATTGCCCAGCCTGCTATTGCACAGGCGCAAACCGCGCTTGAATATACTTATTTTAACCTCAGCGAGTTTAAAACTGCCTTAGAAAATACTGATAATAGTATTATTACCTTATTCAAATTCTTATCGCCACAACATTTATTAAAACAAGCCTTTGTTAATGATGGCAATAGTTTAAACAAAGAATTTTATAATGAATTACTGCACATTATTGGTTTAACTGAAGTTGCTGAAAAAGGCAAAAAATTAATTAAACGCAAAATAGAAAGTGAGCGTGACGCAGGTTCATTATTAGAAAAAGCCATTGCTGAAATTATTAGCTTAGATAAACTCAGTCGAATTAGTCAATTAAAACACTATGGTAACACTCACGAAGAACAATTATTTAATATCGGTTTAGAATTGTGTATTACTTGGATTAATCGCGTGTTATTTTTGCGTTTATTAGAAGCGCAATTACTGGTTTATCATGCCGATAATAAAGATTACGCTTTTTTAAACAGTGAAAAATTAGAAAACTTTGCCGATTTAAACGACTTATTCTTTAAAGTATTAGCCTGTCAAACTGACGGGCGCAGTAAAAGTTTGCAACAACGTTTTGCACATATCCCTTATTTGAATAGTTCCTTATTTGAGCAAACCCAATTAGAACATGAAACTATTTTTATTAGTCAATTAAGTCATCGTGAGTTATTGCCCTTATTGCCTAATACGGTATTAAAAGATGAACTGGGTAAAAAACACAAAGGCGAAAAAGATACCTTAAAGTATTTGTTTGCTTTTTTAAATGCTTATAATTTTGCCAGTGATGAAACTAAGGCACTGCAAGAAGATAATAAACAATTAATTAATGCCGCCGTATTAGGTTTGATTTTTGAAAAAATTAACGGTTATCAAGACGGTTCATTTTTTACACCTAGTTTTATTACCATGACGATGAGCCGTGAAAGTTTGCGCCGCGCGGTTTTACAAAAGTTTAATGAAATAAAACAATGGAACTGTCAAAACTTTGATGAGCTTTATAATAAAATTGATAATATCAGTGAAGCGAATACCATTATTAACAGCCTAAAAATTTGTGACCCTGCTGTTGGGTCTGGGCATTTTTTAGTATCGGTATTAAATGAAATCATTGCCATTAAAAGCGAATTAAAAATTTTATGCGACAGGCAAGGCTGGCGTTTAAAAGAATACAGTATTAGCATTATTAATGATGAGTTAGAGATTAGAGACGAAGAGGGCGAATTATTTTTCTATAAACCGACCAGTAAAGAAAGCCAACGGGTACAAGAGGCTTTATTTCATGAAAAACAAACCATTATTGAACAGTGTTTGTTTGGTGTAGATATTAATGCTAATTCGGTGGCAATTTGTCGTTTGCGTTTATGGATTGAATTATTAAAAAATGCTTATTATTTGAATGATGGCAGTAAACGCTTAGAAACCTTGCCTAATATTGATATTAATATCAAATGCGGCAATTCATTAATTAGTCGTTTTGCTTTAGATGCGGATTTAAAAACTTTATTATCAAAACATAAAGTCAGTATTGAGGCTTATAAAAAGGCGTTTCATGATTATCAAAATGCACAAAGCAAGGAGGAAAAACGCGCCTTAGAACAGTTTATTACGGGCTTAAAAAATCATTTTATTAAAGGTTTGCATGATAATAGTGCTGAAAAGAAAAATTTAAGCTTATTAGTTGCTAAGCGTGATAGTTTAACTCAAGTTTCTGTCTTTGAAGAAACACTAAAAGATAAAAAAGAACGCGAAAAGCAATTGAAAAAACTAGAGCTTGATATTAATAAAGCTAGCGAATTACTGGATAATTTAGAAAGTAAACTTTATGAAAAAGCTTTTGAATGGCGATTTGAATTTCCTGAGGCATTAAATAATGACGGCGATTTTATTGGCTTTGATGTGATTATTGGTAATCCACCTTATATTAGTCATGATAGACTTGATAATAAAAATCATTTTAAATCATTTTATAATGTATACGAACCTTTTAACGATATATATTCGTATTTCTTTGAATTAGGCGTAAGTATTGTCTCCAAAAAAGGGGAGCTATCATTCATTACTTCTAATTCATTTTTGAAAGCTGAATATGGTAAGCCGCTAAGAGATTTTTTGTTAAAAAACGGTGAAATAATAGCCTTGTTAAATTTAGAAGATACTAAAATTTTTCAAGAAGCCACCGTTAATACTTGCATACTTAGTTTTTGCAAAGAAAATACCAATAAAAAAGCACTTGTTGTTAATGCAATTTTTAATTTAAAGAGTAACTTTGATGACTTTATAAGTAAAAATTACTTTTATTATTATCAAAACGACTTTAATACGCAATCTTGGGGTTTATCAACGCCAGAAAAATTAAGCGTATTTAAAAAAATACAAGGTAATAATAAAACCTTAGCTGACTTTAAAACACAAATTAATCTTGGTATAGCAACAGGCTCGAATAATGTTTTTGTGTTGAATTCTAAAAAGTGTGGTGAATTGATTAAAGCCGATGCTAATAATCAAGAAATTCTCAAACCAATTTTGCGCGGAAAAGATATAAGAAGATATGGCTATGAGATACCCGATTTAAAAATTATTCTTTCAAGAAATGAAATTGATGTTAAAAAAGACTATCCTAAAATTTACGATTATCTTGATAGTATGGGAGATGATTTTAAACATCGTGGTGCTAAGGGAAAACATTGGACAAACTTAAGAGCATGTAGTTTTTTTGATGATTTCAAAAAAGAAAAAATAGTATGGCTTGAATTAACCGATGTAAATAAATTTGCTTTATGTACAGAGGAAGTTTATTTGCTTAATTCAGCGTATTTTTTAATTCCACCAAAAGAACTTTCAAGTAAGTTTTTATTAGCTGTTCTTAATTCAAAAGTTATTTATTTTTATCTTAGTTTAATCGCTAATACTTCGGGTGTTGGCACGACAAGATGGATTAATACTTATGTTAAAGAATTTCCGATAGCTATGGCTAATGATGCTGATAAGTTAGAAATAGAAACATTAGTTGATGAAATTCTAGCGAATAAAAAAGCAGGTAAAGAGACTAGCGAATTAGAACAGCAAATTGATAAGTTAGTCTATGCCCTTTATGATTTAACAAGCGAAGAAATTAGTATTATTGAAGGTAAATAACCACGCTAACACCTGTTACGCTAATAACTAATTCAGGAGTAACACGCTTTAGCTATTTTATAAAAATATGCAAAGAAAAGATTACTTACATAATCCAACCCATATTTTTATAAATAACACTGTTTATTTTGGTAGTGCTTCAAAAGAGTAGGAACGTCCAACGGCATGGATGCCGAAATCCAGAAACCACGGATGGTAATTGTTATAAATACATCCCTGTAACTGGATTCCAGCATCCCTGCTGGAATGACATCG